>NZ_JBLYZI010000004.1:0-113761 GCF_057680865.1 Endozoicomonas sp. Z74 | reverse complement strand
TGATTAGTATGAATCATAAGGGTTACCTTTTTACGATTTAGATTTCAGTGATTTCACCCTCTATCTAAATCGGTAACCCTTCCCTTTTTTGAAGAGGGAATTGTCAGATCAGATCTGAACTAATGCAGGTTATACTCTACAGCACCTTCTTTTACACCGTCATCAAAAGAAGGAAAAACCTGTTTCATAACCCGTTTGAAATGCCCCTCTCCCATCTTCTGGTGCTGCTGCTTGAACCTTACAAAAACATGATTACCCACCTCCTGAACCGTTTTCTTCTTCCGGAGATCGGTCAATCGTACATCCTGATCACTGGCAACACCAATACGGTTTTGAAACTGCGGTAAAGGCAGCCCTGACTTAAAGAACTGATTTAACAAAGCCATTCCACCATCAATCCGCTCAAAAACGCCATCCGTTTCAGGATCCATGTCTAACAGCTCAGAAATTGCTTCACCAACACTATGACATTTGAATCCCTCACTATTATGCATAGCCATCAGTACTGTCAAAAAGGCCCGGCCAACTGTATCATTTTTAACAAACATCACCTCTGGGAGGTTTTCCTTATCAATCCTTATTTTAAACCCACCCTTTTTTCCCCTGTACTTTATTCCAAGCAATAACACATCTCTGGCATGTTCATGATCAGCGACAACCCTGTCAAAAAGAGATTCTCCTTCACCATAATCAACAACAAACACGTTATCGCTGACCGACACCAGCCAACTCCCCAGATCAACCCACTGAGCCTTATCCAGCATTCTTTTGATCAAGGTCCAGTCAGAACTGAAGTGACCTGAAAGATCAGAACAGGTTTTTGTGGACAGAGGAGAATAACGGCGGGAATACCTTGAGTAATCGTGAAAACGCTCACCCATGACAGGACCATGAATATTATCGGGTAATATAAAAAGATTTTCATGATAAGTCAGATAGTCACTGAGATTTCCAGACTTTTTATCATGCAAAGGAAAAAAAAGATCAATTCTGCCCTTAGTTTCAGGAGCATTACAATCAAGTCCGCCATCCGCACAGGACGCAAAAACATTAAATGTGCTTAGAGCACAGAACACCAAGATAAACAGCCTCATCACATACCTCCATTATTTTTATTCAACTCTCAAAACCCTCACCATCAAAGCTCTCTCTTATGAGCACTGAAAATGAACCGACAAATAACTAAATTGAAGGCCGTTGCCCAGCTATAAATCAATCTATTCGCTCTTCTGTGCAAAGAAAAATACTGAGAAGTTCAAAAATGAACCACTCTTAAAAATGGGGTTACCCTTACTCAGATACCATTAAAATTATGATTTCTTCTCGCTATTTGATACCAGGGTGCACATTTAGTTCCCTCACCTTTTTTGAAAAACAGACCTCTTTGACTACAGCCCCTGAATCACCAGTTCCACTGCCAAAAAATCACAAAAAAACCAACAACTTGCTGCTATAGTGGGTGACCCACAACAGACCAGTGCGAGCTCACTATGGAATTCCGATCTCTGGGCAGAACCAATATCAAGGTCAGCAGTCTTTGCCTGGGAACCATGACCTGGGGGGAACAGAACACACAGGAAGAGGCCTTTCGCCAGCTCGACCGTGCCATTGACTATGGTATTAATTTTATTGATACCGCTGAGCTCTACCCGGTACCGGGACAGGAAACCACCTACACAAAAACAGAAACCATCCTTGGTAACTGGCTGAAACAGCGTGGACACCATAATGATCTGGTCATAGCATCAAAAATCTGTGGTCCGGGTTATGACTATATGGATGGAGGAAGGCGCCTGACGCCGGACCATATCCATAGGGCCATTGAGGGCAGTTTGAAGCGCCTGGGTGTTGAAGCCCTTGATCTATATCAACTGCATTGGCCGGACCGAAACACCAACTTCTTTGGCCAGCTTGGTTACACTCCCCAGACAGGGCAGGATGGAACCCCCATCGAAGAAACACTGAGCGCCCTGGACCAGCTTGTCAAAGCAGGCAAGATCCGTCACTACGGGCTGTCTAATGAAACCCCATGGGGAACCATGAAACACCTGGCACTCAGCGACAGCAAAAATCAACCAAGAGCCGTCAGCATCCAGAATCCCTATAGCCTGCTGAACCGGAGTTTTGAGGTGGGTCTGGCTGAAATCGCCCACCGGGAGCAGATTGGACTCCTCGCGTATTCCCCAATGGCATTTGGCGTTCTCAGCGGAAAATACCTCAACCAGTCTCAGCCTGAAAAGGGTCGGCTGACCCTCTACAAACGGTTTTCACGCTACAGCAATCCTCAGGCTGTAGCCGCCACGGAAGCCTATGTCCGTCTAGCCAGAGAATCCGGGCTTGACCCGGCACAGATGGCCCTGGCATTTGTTCGTTCCCGCCCTTTCGTCACCAGTACCATCATCGGGGCAACCACAATGGAGCAGCTTGAGAATAATCTTCTCTCCGATACATTGACCCTCTCGGGTGAAACACTGCGGGCCATTGAAGCCATTCACCAGCAGCACCCCAACCCCGCCCCATAACAGGCGCGAATGCGGAAAAAAAGAAAGGTTTGTCATTAGTGGTGGTGACGGGTTCCGTTTGCCAAAACCAGAGATATATTCTATTTCTTGTGTTACTGGGCACCAGGACAGGAAGCCACCAGGCTTCACCCATCTAACGGACGTTTAAACTCCTGAAGGAACCTTTCCTCCAGGAGCCAGCCAGCTGTAATACAGGGGCAATATGACAATACTTCGCAACCTCCTGGCCCCTGCAGAACATCAGCAAACTCTGCCTGAAGATGAAGTGCCTTCCACATACCACCATCTTCGGCGCCAGGTTTTTCTAGGAATCTTCATTGGCTACACCGGTTATTACCTGGTCCGGAAAAACTTCTCCCTGGCTATTCCAGACCTGATCGACATGGGCTACACCAAGGCGGAACTGGGTATAGCCCTGTCCGGTGTTTCTGTCGCTTATGGACTCAGCAAGTTTTTCATGGGTAACCTGTCCGACCGTAGCAATGCACGACTGTTCATCACAACAGGCCTGGTGTTGAGCGCCCTTACCATGATGACTATGGGGCTCCTCCCTTTTGCTACAGGCAGCGTATTCACCATGTTTCTGCTGCTTTTTATTAATGGCTGGTTTCAGGGGATGGGCTGGCCCTCCAGTGGCAGAGTGATCGTTCACTGGTTCTCGGTCACCGAGCGGGGCACCCGGGCAGCCATCTGGAACCTGGCCCACAACCTGGGAGGAGGCCTGATCGGCCCATTGGCGATCCTGGGCATGCTGATCTTTGCAGACTGGCACAGCAAATTTTATTTTGCCGGAATGGTTGCCCTGGCCATTGCCCTGATCACCTGGCTGATGGTCAGGGATACCCCCCAATCCTGCGGGCTCCCTCCCATAGAGGAATACACCGGGGATTACCCTCACAGCTTTGCTTATCAGAAATCCCATGAACGTGAGTTTTCCGCGCGGGATATCTTTTTCCAATACGTCCTCAATAACCGACTGCTGTGGATCATTGCCCTGGCCAATGCATTTGTTTATCTGGTCCGTTATGGCGTTCTTGACTGGGCACCCACCTACCTGGGTGAGGCCAAAGGATTTACCATGACCAGTAGCAGCTGGGCCTACTTCCTTTATGAGTTCGCCGGCATTCCAGGTACCCTGCTATGTGGTTATCTCAGTGATCGTTACTTCAAAGGATATCGGGCGCCAGCCAGCCTGGTATGCATGGCGCTAGTGACCATTGCAGTTCTGGTCTACTGGAAAAACCCCGCGGGCAACCCATGGCTGGATAACCTGGCCCTGATTACTATTGGCTTTCTGATTTATGGCCCGGTGATGCTGATTGGCGTACACGCCCTGGACCTGGTGCCAAAAAAGGCGGCTGGCACAGCCGCAGGCCTGACCGGTCTCTTTGGTTATCTGGGAGGCGCCCTGTTTGCCAATATTGCCATGGGGCTGGTAGTGGATCACTTTGGCTGGGATGGCGGCTTCCTGGTGCTACTTGCCGCCTGCCTTGGGGCCATCGCCCTACTGTTCGTTGCCTGGCTGGAAGAAATTAACCGGTTGAAATCTTCATGACCAAGCGGCTCCGGGAGCTGCATTTATGGCTGAAATCTTTGCATGCCCTGACAGCCATCCCACAACCCGTTACAATCCCCTGCAGACTTCCACCAATCAGACCAGAGACAGTATGCGCGACTTTATTATCGCCCCCAGCATTCTATCGGCCAATTTCGCCCGCCTGGGTGAAGAAGTAGATAACGTTCTGGCAGCCGGTACCGACTGGGTGCACTTTGATGTCATGGACAACCACTATGTCCCCAACCTGACACTGGGCCCCATGGTGTGCAAGGCGCTCAGGAACCACGGAGTCACCGCTCCCATTGATGTGCACCTGATGGTCAGCCCGGTGGACCGGATGATTGGTGACTTCATTGAAGCAGGAGCCAGCATGATCACCTTCCACCCGGAGGCATCCGACCATATCGATCGAAGCCTGCAACTGATCCGTGAGGGTGGCTGTAAAGCCGGCCTGGTTCTTAATCCGGCAACCACACCGGATGTTCTTGAGTACGTCATCGATAAACTGGATATGGTTTTGTTGATGTCAGTCAACCCAGGCTTTGGCGGCCAGAAGTTTATTCCATCAACCCTGAAGAAGCTTCGTCATGTTCGCCAGCTGATCGACGACAGTGGCCTGGATATCCGCCTTGAAGTAGACGGCGGCGTCACTGCCAGCAATATACGCCAGATTGCCGAAGCCGGAGCCGATACCTTTGTGGCTGGTTCCGCTATTTTTGGTGCAGACAGTTATGACCAGGTCGTTGCCAAAATGCGCTCTGAACTGGCAGATGCCAATCCCCTTTAAAGCCCTCCTGCACTAAGGCTTCAACCAATCCACAGTACTCTGACTGACAGGCAGAGCACTGTGGCTCTCCTCAAAATTAATCAAAACCAGGAAAAACACGACTGTAATTGCACGGTCATCAAACTCAATGGCCATCACTGTATTTGTTATCTAGGTTTAGTAGAATTTGCTTTTGAGACCCCTGCTCATGCACCGTCTGACTGCGATTTCTCTACTTCTCATGCTTGCGCTGCTTTCTGCCTATTCCGATGCATGCACCAGGATGTATTTCAATGCTTATTTATTATCAAGAACAGACTCTGTCGACTCACTGATATCTCAGAGTGAAAACAAAGAGAACCGGGCAATACAGTCCAGTGGCTCGGTTGAGATTGCAATAGATACCACAAGAACGCTGCAAACTGCACAATTAAAAGCCGTTAAAATTGCGTCACCCTCATCTTCTGAAGTAAAAAACCAATCAACAGGCGAAAATCATTCCTGGCCAGAACTGATGTGGGAAGCGGGAATCAATGCATTCGATACAGTAAAAGAACAAATTAAAACTCTAACAGCCACATCTCCTGCGGTTCTGGAAGTTGCTATGGAGCCTGATTTTGTGGAACAAGCCCCCCCATCACATCCACTATCAGGCAACCTAAATGCTTTTTTTCAGCATGCTCCAGAAGACGCTATCTGGATGCAGCAAGAAATTGAGCGATCCATCCCGGGTCAGGTAGCACTGAGATCGAAAACCATCACGCTGGATCTCCCAACCGGTGAGTCTTTTCAAAGAAGGTACGTGCCAGACCTGAATGACCAGCCCCACAGAAGAACAATGCAAGAACCCACACCACACTTAGCGCCATTCATTCTAATTCACCCAGCCATTCAGCCAGGAGGGAGTCAGCCATTGGCTGTGGGACTCGACATCAAGGCAAATCTCAAAGGAGAGACTAAAACTGAAACACCAGAAAAAAAGGCAACCGTCATCGGGCTTCCCAGCCTCTTCACTCAATCAAGAGAACCTCCACGACCCGATTTCTATACCCCCTGCTGGCTTCCTGAGCTGCTACCTACTTCTTCCAACACAGCAGTTAACTGCTTACTTTCCTTCAATAACCATCCCTCAGTGGCTAAAAATACCCTCACCGTTCAATTTCCCCGCCAGACTGATGCCATAACATTTGTATCTATAGACAACATAACCTGGAAGTATATCATCTGGGGGAGCCGGTACGGCACAAAGCTCCTTCTAGAGCAGCTTGAGCGAGACGACACTGCTTTTTCTGATGTCCAACCCTGTACAACCAACAGGCCAGATACCATTCTCGACGACCTCAATGACGCTATAGAGGATACTGATTAAGTGCCTTCTTTTCCTCACAATCAAACGATGACAACCCTCCTCACAATGAACGAACCTCTAACCGCCCTACTGAACAACAACCCACCTGAATTAATCATGTACGACCTGGATGGTACTCTGGTTGACAGTGTGCCAGATCTGGCAGTCGCCATTGACCAGATGCTGGAAGAGCTTGGAAGACCTTCGGCAGGTGAAGCAAAAACACGCCTATGGGTTGGTAATGGCATCCCCTCACTGGTAAAACGTGCCTTGGCTGACGACATGAAAGGAGACCAGCCAGGCGCAGTTGATGCCTTATTGTTTGAACAGGCTCACGAGCGCTTCAGACATTATTATGGAAAAGAGCTGGGTCTTCATAGCCACCTGTACCCGGGGGTTACTGAGTTTCTCCAGACCATGAGTGAACGAGGTTATCACCAGGCAGTGATTACCAATAAAAGCGAAGAATTCACAGAAAGACTGCTCAAGCTGATGGGTATCCACCAGCACTTCGACCTCTTTCTGGGCGGTGACAGCCTGCCAGAGAAAAAGCCCCACCCCTTGCCTTTACTGCACGCCATTCAACACTTTGGGGCAACCCGGGAAACAGCCCTGATGATCGGCGACTCCAGCAACGACATAAAAGCAGCCAGGGCAGCAGGCGTCAGGGTCGTAGGCCTCCCCTATGGTTATAACCACGGGGAACCGATAGAAAACGCCAACCCCGATCTTGTGGTTCCTACCCTTACTGACCTGATTCAATAGCAAACCGGGAACAAAAAGCTCTGTCTATGCTCTATAAAATCACAACAACAGCGAATAGAGACGGGGCTACACAATGAACAACCGCTACGCTCTCAACCAGGGGCGCTCAGGTGCAGACCGGCTAGAACTTCTGGCAGAGCTAAGCTGGCCCGCCAGCCGGGCATTTCTTTCTAAACAGGGCGTCAAGGCAGGAATGCGCTGCCTGGATGCCGGCTGCGGAGCTGGCGCTATCAGCGCCCGGCTTTATGACCTGGTAAGCCCCGGAGGCAAAGTCCTTGGGCTTGATATCGACCCTGCTTCCATTGCCCTGGCCAGAAAACACAATGCTGAACGAATCGGCCTTGATTTTGAAATCCAGGATTTAGAAAGCTTTTCACCCAACACCGTCTCAGAACCCTTTGACCTCATCTACTGCCGCTTCCTGTTATGCCACCTGTCTTCACCTCAGAAACAACTGAGCAGACTGACCTCTCTACTGGCTCCCGGCGGTTTGTTAGTTGTCGAAGACATTGACCTCCGGGGATGCTACAGCATCCCTGAGCACCATGCTCACCTCAAATTTATAAACTTGCATGAAGAAGTCATGACGCGCAGAGGGGGCAACCCGTGGATTGCCAAAGACCTCCCTGGGCTTTACCAGAAAGCCGGGTTGAAAGTTTCCGGGATGGAGATGAATGCCATTTCCAACACCAACGCCCCCTGCAAACGCTTCTGGTTGGCAACTTTCGAGTGTCTGAAGCAGGCAATGATGGATGAATCCATGGTCACCCCGACAAAATACCAGGCTCTTTATGATGAGCTGGAACAGCATTTCCGTCGCCCTGATACCCTTGTAGCCCTTCCCAGATACCTCAGTATTGCCGGATACAGGCCAGGCTGAACTAACTGCAAAACCTCCACGGATGCGGTTTGCAATACCCGTAGCAGTCATATACTCTTCATAAAGCCTTGAAGGCGCAGTTATAACGATTCGCATCAACGATACGCTCTCAAAGAGCCATGAGCGAGAATGACTGCTCATCTCAAACAATGAAAAGTTGCCCCACCTGAGCGGCGACCTTTTCAGAGAAAAAACCTGAGCGAGCTTGCGGAGTTTGCGGTGAAACACTGTCATACCCAGCACAACCCGATTTCAGAAGCCCCGGCGACCAGTGAGTACTGCCAGGGGTCTTTCGTTCGCCCTTCTGCCATCCCATCTCCCTCCCTCCTCTGGTCCAGCTGGCCCTGGGCCTGAATAAAAGCCCCACCTCAGCCCGATACCCCTGCGGTATAGCGCCCCACCAGCAAAAGTAGCCCCGGGGCCGATACAACAACAAAGCCATTAGCCAATGATCCACAGTTCACTGAAGGATCATACGTTCACTCAAGAGGCAGAAATATGACGCCCGAAACCTTTGCGCGTCTGGCCAGAGAAGGATACAACCGCATCCCCGTGACCCGGGAGATTCTGGCAGACCTTGATACCCCATTAACCACGTACCTCAAGCTGGCCAATGGTCGTTACTCCTATCTGCTCGAATCCGTGGAAGGGGGGGAAAAGTGGGGCCGCTATTCCATGATTGGCCTGCCCTGCCGCACCCTGCTGAGAGTTTCAGGGCAGACTGTCCAGATCGAAAAGGATGGCCAGATCATAGAAGAACACATCCAGGAAGATCCCCTGGCGTTTATCAAGACGTTCCAGCAGCGCTTTCGTATACCTGAGCTGACCGGGCTGCCAAGGTTCACCGGTGGCCTGGTGGGGTATTTTGGTTACGACACCATCCGCTATATTGAGCCGAAACTAAAAGACAGTACACCGCACGACGAAATACACACACCGGATATCCTGCTGATGGTGTCTGATGAACTGGTGGTGTTCGATAATCTCAGCGGCAAACTGATTCTGATTACTCACGCCTGCCCTGAGGAAACCGCAGCCCTGGAAAAAGCCGAGTTCCGGTTGGACAACCTGGTTCGACAGCTCCAGAGCAGTCATGTCCAGGCTCCGGTTCAGGCCTCCCTGAACCCGGTGACCGAAGCGGATTTCCGGTCTGGTTATGGAGAAGCCCCGTTCAAGAAAGCGGTGGAAACCATTCGGGACTACATCTTGGCCGGTGACGCCATGCAGGTCGTCCTGTCCCAGAGAATGACCATTCCCTATGACAGCTCCCCCCTTAATCTGTACAGAGCCTTGCGAAGTACCAACCCCTCCCCCTATATGTATTACATGGATCTGGGTGACTTTCATGTTGTGGGTTCATCGCCGGAAATTCTTGCCCGCCTGGAAGACGACGTGGTCACCGTTCGCCCCATTGCCGGAACCCGCAAACGGGGTGAAACCCCGGAGAAGGACAAGGCACTTGAAAATGAGCTGCTCAATGACCCCAAGGAACTGGCAGAACACTTGATGCTAATCGACCTGGGAAGAAACGACGCTGGCAGGGTTTCGAAAACCGGAACCGTGCAGCTCACCGATAAAATGGTAATAGAGCGTTACTCCCACGTGATGCATATCGTTTCCAATGTCACTGGCGAACTGAAAGAGGGGCTGGATGCCCTGGATGTACTCCGAGCCACTCTACCCGCGGGAACCCTCAGTGGCGCCCCCAAGGTAAGGGCCATGGAGATCATTGATGAAATGGAACCCGTCAAGCGGGGCGTTTACGGAGGCGCTGTGGGATACCTGGCCTGGAATGGCAATATGGACACCGCCATCGCCATTCGAACCGCCGTTATCAAAGACCGGAAGCTCTATGTTCAGGCTGGGGCCGGTGTTGTTGCCGACTCCATTGCAGAGCTGGAATGGAAAGAAACCATGAACAAAGGACGGGCACTGTTCCGAGCGGTCGCCATGGCCCAGACAGGCTTTCTTGGCGCAGGAAAACAGACACCTGTTGCAGAAAAAGAGCCCTCAGCTAATAAAAAGCCTTCCGCTGAGAAAAAGCCTGAAGCCGGAAACACTGAGGTGAAAAACTGATGCTGTTAATGATCGACAACTACGACTCCTTCACCTTCAATCTGGTGCAGTACTTCGGTGAGCTGGGAGCCCAGGTAGAGGTGCACCGAAATGACCATATTACCCTTGCCGACATTGAGAAACTCAACCCGGACCACATCGTTATTTCACCGGGCCCCTGTACCCCCAATGAAGCCGGCATCTCCATGGACGTTATCCGCCACTTCCAGGGAAAAGTGCCTATTCTGGGCGTCTGCCTGGGTCACCAAAGCATCGGGCAGGTGTATGGAGGCAACATTGTTCGTGCCCGGCAAGTCATGCACGGTAAAGTATCACCGGTCTATCACCAGGACCTGGGCGTCTTCAAGGCACTGAATAACCCGGTCACCACTACTCGCTACCATTCCCTCGTCATCGAAAAGGCCACTCTGCCTGACTGCCTTGAAGTGACAGCATGGACCCGCCTTGAGGATGGTAGCAACGATGAAATAATGGGGGTTCGGCACAAAAAACTGCCTGTTGAAGGTGTGCAGTTCCATCCGGAGTCTATTATGACGGATCAGGGGCACGATCTGCTGGCTAACTTCCTTAAACAAAAGCAGTAGTAACAGGCAAATTAATCATGAATATAAAAGAAGCAATAAACCGTGTCGTACAAAATCTGGATCTCACACGACATGAAATGGTTCAAGTCATGAAGGAGATCATGACCGGCCAGTGCAGCCCAGAACAGATTGCTGCCTTCCTGACCGCCCTGCGCATGAAAAGTGAAAGTGTGGAGGAGATTACCGGAGCAGCCATGGTAATGCGGGAGCTGGCCACTCCTGTCAAAGTGAACGCAGACCATCTGGTGGATGTCGTCGGCACTGGAGGGGACGGCGCCCACCTGTTTAATGTGTCCACCGCCTCAGCCTTTGTCTGTGCGGCAGCCGGGGCAAAAGTAGCCAAGCACGGTAACCGGGGGGTATCCAGCTCCAGTGGCAGCGCTGACCTGCTGGAGCTGGCAGGCGTCAACCTGATGATCACTCCTGAGCAGGTGGCCCGATGCACTGAAGAAGTAGGCGTTGGCTTTATGTTTGCCCCGGCTCATCACAGCGCAATGAAAAACGTTGTAGGCGTTCGC
Organism: Endozoicomonas sp. Z74; assembly: GCF_057680865.1. Taxonomy (NCBI): domain Bacteria; kingdom Pseudomonadati; phylum Pseudomonadota; class Gammaproteobacteria; order Oceanospirillales; family Endozoicomonadaceae; genus Endozoicomonas; species Endozoicomonas sp. Z74. The sequence continues at coordinate 102,744 of NZ_JBLYZI010000004.1, read as the reverse complement.
CGGGAACTGGGTATTCGTACGGTGTTTAATATTCTGGGCCCCATGTCTAATCCGGCCAATGTCAGTAATCTGCTCATTGGTGTGTTTTCCCGGGAATTATGCCGTCCCATGGCGGAGGTTCTCCGGGAGCTGGGTAATGACCATGTTATGGTTGTCCACTCCACGGATGGATTGGATGAGATCAGCATTGCCAGTGCTACTCATGTGGTAGAGCTGAAAGACGGCAACATTCATGAGTACACCATCACCCCCGAAACATTCGGTATTGACTCCCAAAGCCTGGTTGGCCTGGACGTCAAAGACTCAACAGAGTCTCTTGCCTTAATCAAAGATGCCCTGGGCAAACAGCAGGGGCCGTATGCGGAAAAAGCAGCCAGTATGATAGCCTTGAATGCCGGGGCCACCATTTATCTGGCCGGCATTGCCGCGCGCCTTGAAGGAGGCATCGCCATGGCCCAGGACGCCATTGCCAGTGGTCTTGCCCTTGAAAAAATGAAAGAGCTGGCCAGTTTCTCCCAGGTGTATGCTGTAGACGCAGATAACTAACTGAAGAGGATTATGCCAATGTCGATACCGACCATCCTGACCAAAATCATCCAGCGCAAACATGAGGAGATTGCAGAGCGCAAAGCCTCTCTGCCCCTGGACGAAATCAAGTCTATTGCCGAAACCTGCGACTCAACACGGGGGTTTGCAAGACAGCTCCATGAAAAAGTTGGCCATCAGAAAGCAGCTGTCATTGCAGAGGTCAAAAAAGCCTCGCCCAGCAAGGGGGTTATCCGGGAACAGTTTGAACCTGCAGACATTGCCCGGAGCTATGAACGCTCAGGAGCATGCTGTTTGTCTGTACTGACCGACAGAGACTTTTTCCAGGGACACGAGAACTATCTTAAAGAAGCAAGAGGCGCCTGCTCACTCCCAGTCCTGCGGAAAGACTTCATGGTTGACCCATACCAGATTTACGAAGCCAGGATGATTGGGGCAGACTGTATTTTGTTGATTGTTTCAGCCTTAACGGATGACCAGCTGAACAGCTTGAATGTTCTGGCACAATCCCTGGGCATGGACGTTCTCGTTGAAGTTCATGGTGCCGATGAACTGGAACGGGCTTTGCGCCTGCCTGGAGCCCTGCTGGGCATTAACAACCGGAACCTTCATACCTTTGAAGTCAGCCTGGAAAACACCTTTTCCCTGCTCACCTCCATTCCTGAGGATCGGCTGGTGATCACCGAAAGCGGCATCCACACCAAGGAAGACGTTGATGCCATGATTGCCCGGAATATCAGGAGTTTTCTGGTTGGCGAGGCCTTCATGAGGCAGGACGACCCTGGCGACGCACTGGAAAAGCTTTTCAGTCAACATCTGTAATGCCCTTGGCTCCTGTCGCGCTTCGCTGTGCGAAGCGCCAACCTACCGCAATCCAGAAAAGATTGCCTTGTTGCGCAGGTTGCTGCTGAACGAAGTGAAGCGCAACACAAAAGGGCACTCCTCCCCAGCATGGTAAAAACCGTCTACTCAATCACTCCACAGGCAATCCTAGCCCCACCGCCCCCCATAGGGGGGTTATCACTATAGTTATCCCCACCGGCATGAATCATTAAAGAGCGCCCTTTCAGATCGTTCAGCGTCAAACGAGGGGCTCTGACGGCCGTCAGGGCATACCCTTTTTTATCAACCACCAGCCGGGGCAAGTCCCCCTTATGACCATTACCTTCAGGGCCTTCATGGCGGCCCGTATTGTCGGGATCATAATGCCCCCCTGCAGCCAGGGCAGCCAGCTTGACCCCACCTTTAACTCCAGGCTGGCATGACGGATTTTCGTGGATATGGAAACCGTGTTCCCCAGGAGCGAGGTTATGGAGATTAGGAGCAAATTTAACTCCCTGATGAGCCTGGCTGATCAATACCCGGCCAATCTCAGGCCCAACGCCATCTGGGCTGACCTGGTGAACAACCACATCCAGCTTCTTGTCAGCACACCCCAGCAGTAAACCGGATAGAACTATGCCCGCGGTTCCAGCAGCCTGTATTACCAATCGATTCATATCGTTTGCACCCTCCATAGGGGTCAGAAGTCTGCCGGGCTTGGGACAGTTTCAATTGAAACCCCACTGGCTCCCAGGGAAGACGACAGAGAATAACTGAGTATAGACAGAGTCACCGGGTTCCAAAAACAACCATGGTCTTCCCTTTCACCGACACCAGCCCCTGGGCTTCCAGACTTTTCAACACCCTACCAACCATTTCCCGGGAACACCCCACAATCCGGCCAATCTCCTGCCGGGTAATCTTGATCTGCATACCATCGGGATGCGTCATGGCATCGGGCTGACGACAAAGGTCAAGCAGGGTACGAGCTACCCTTCCGGTCACATCCAGAAAGGCAAGGTCCCCCATTTTCCGGGTAGTATCTTTAAGGCGGGCCGCCATCTGCCCAGACAACAGCATGAGGATATCCGGATCCTCGCGGATCAGATCCCTGAACTGCTGATAACCAATCTCCGCCACCTCACAGGCGGTTCTGGCTTTCACCCAGGCGGTCCTCTCAGCCAGCCCCTTATCTCCTTCGGCATCAAACAAACCCATTTCACCAAAGAAGTCACCCTGATTCAGATAAGTGACGATCATTTCACGCCCTTCATCATCCTCAATGGCGATGGTAACCGTTCCCTTGACGATGAAATAAAGGGATTCAGACGTATCCCCGGCACAAAGGATCGTGCTCTTTGCCCGGTAGCTCCTCCGGGAGCACATGGACAGAAAACGATCCATACTGGCCCCTGTCCCCCTGCTGCTCCAGGTTTTAATATGCAGACTCTTTGACAACATCTCCCCACCGACGATGAATACCCAGTTTTACCTCATGATACCGTAAACACAGGGTTCGTTAATTCTTTAATGTGCCAATTGTTGACTTCCTTGGCACTTATTACAGGGAAAAACGACCATTTAATCATCTGAAAGGCCTCGGACCGGTCAATAGTTCACCATTATGTAAACCGGTTTCATTCATCACCTTGTAACATCAATGGCAAAGCCTTTTCGATGAATAGAGCACTGCCTTCCAACTCTTTAGTTACAAAGCCATGTCCATCCATTATTACGCTTCCCTTCATGGCCGTTTTTTCTGAAACCCCGTACAATGACCAGCCACCACTGAACAGAACAGGAAGATCAATGAAGGCACAAGTGAAATGGGTGGATTCCGAGCGATTTCTCGGCCTCACCGACAGTGGCAATTCCGTAGTCATGGATGCCGACAAAAACCAGAAGAGTGCCCCAAGCCCGATGGAAATGATTCTCATGGGTCTGGGTGGCTGTTCATCCGTCGATGTGGTCAGCATTCTGGAAAAAGCGCGACAACAGGTATCCGACTGCCACGTGGATATTCAGGCCGAGCGGGCGGATGCCGTTCCGGCTGTGTTTACCCGTATTCACCTGAACTTTGTCGTCAAAGGACGGAACATCAAGGAGTCCCAGGTGGAGCGCGCCGTCAATCTGTCCGCGGACAAATACTGCTCAGTGGCTCTGATGCTGGGGAAAGGCGGGGTGGAAATCACTCACAGTTTTGAAATTATTGAAGAGTAAGTCTCTCCAGCGTCCCTGTTAGAGTGCCCATTGATTAACCCAATGGGCTTTTCCCTACAGCCATTAACCCGGAGGCCACTGCATTGGGCGACCCGCCAGCAGATGAAGGTGTATGTGATAGACAGACTGCCCACCGTGACTGTTGGTATTCAGGGCAAAACGAAAACCGGTCTCATCCACCCCTTCACTGGCCGCAAGATCTCTGGCCACCAGCATCATCTTCCCAAGCAGCATCTGGTCATCCGCCTCAGCGTCATTCATGGTGGCAATGTGCTTGCGGGGAATCACCAGGATATGGGTGGGCGCTGCCGGATTAATATCCCTGAACGCCAGAACCTCATCATCCTCGTAGACGGTCTCGGCCGGTATGGCCCCTTCGGCGATTTTACAGAACAGACAACTCATTCAGTTCGCTCCTCCATTACCTACCCTTGAGTATTTTTCACAAGTTCGGTATCGGGCATCAGCAGCTCGTGCCCTACCACCTGATCCATATAATGATAAGGCACCCGATACCGCTTACCCTGGTACTTTACCAGCGCGTAATCGTAACACATCTTCATCACCGTGCAGTGAGTCACCTCCCTGCCATCAGTAATCCGGACGATGTTATACCGGTGCAAAGCTATACTCACTGCCCGTTCCTTGTATTATTTTCTTTCTATAATGTCTCTGTATGAAGGCGCTTCTTTTCCGGGCTTGTCAGCTATTTTTCCGGTTCGCAGTGAACCGCACTTCCCGCTCCCAGAGCAACGTTGAACCGGCAACAGCCGCCGGTATGATCAACAGATTCAACAGGGGAATCAGCATAGCCAGGTTCACCACAGCCCCAAAAGGCCAGGCTTTCGGCAGCTTTTTTTTCAGCAGATTCATCATCTCACTGAACGACACCCCGCGGTTATCTGCGGCATAGTCACAGTATTGAACCGCCATCATCCAGCCATTAAAAATAAACCAGAGAACCATCCCTACCCCCGGAATAAACGACAACAACAGAAGCACCAGGGCGCGGGGAAGGTAATACAACAGTTTTCTCAGTTCTCGCCCAATGCTGCGGGGAAGAATGACCAGCCAGTCCTTCAGTTGCAGATCGGGAAGATCAGCCCCTTCCATCCTCTGGACTTTCTCAGCCAGCAGGGCATTAAAGGGAGCCGCAATAAAATTCCCCACAATGGTAAAGGTAAAAAAACCCATCGCTGCCAGCGCCAGAAAGAAAAACGGCCACAAGAGGAACTCCAGAAAAGCCAGCCACTCTGGCATCCAGCCGGTCAGCTGATCCATCCAGATGGAAAAACGGCCGGAAGCCCAGATGATCATTCCCGAAAACACCAGAATATTAATCAGGATCGGAATAAGGACAAACCAGCGCAGCTGCGGCAGGGTAATCATTTTCAGGCCCTGGACAAAATAGCCCGGCCCGCTCAGGGTATTGGTTGCAGTCATTGACGTCTTTTTCTATGAAAATGCCTAGCAGCCTGTCGGACTTACGACAATTTCGACCTAAAATCCAGAAAGAACGGCCAAATCTTTCGATGAATTCGATTAAATAGGCCCACTATTTATGCCCTTTGGGTATTCGCACGAATCCATCGAAAGATTTGACTCGTTCTACTGAATTTTATGCTCGAAAGCATAAGTCCGGCAGGCTCCTAGGGCTCTGTGAACACAGACCGATTGTACATAAACCAGAAGCAATATTATAACGCCCTCTACCCTTCTCTTTATCACATCTCTTTATCAATAGCCTTAATCTATTGACTCATGATCATTCACAACTGTCCTCTAAGAGACACAATCGCTATCATAGGGCCATTCAATGCAGCTCTGGTGGCCACCAGACTGAAAACCCCGGTCATACCGTCAATAATGGAAGTCAATAATGAGCGAACCCCGACATTCCCGCCTTTTAATTCTTGGGTCAGGACCGGCCGGTTATACTGCCGCCGTCTACGCGGCCCGTGCCAACCTGAACCCGGTGATGATTACCGGCATGCAACAGGGCGGGCAGCTGACCACCACCACCGACGTTGATAACTGGCCTGGTGGTGTAGAAGGTTTGCAGGGACCCGGGCTGATGCAGGATATGGAAGCCCATGCCAAACGCTTTGGCACCGAAATCCTGTTTGACCATATTGAAGAGGTCGATCTCAGTACAAAGCCATATACCCTGAAAGGAATGAACACCTATACCTGTGACGCATTGATTATTGCCACAGGTGCCAGCGCCCGCTATCTGGGACTCGAAAGCGAGGAAGCCTTTATGGGTAAGGGGGTCTCAGCCTGTGCCACCTGCGATGGCTTTTTCTATAAAAACCAGGACGTTGTTGTTGTCGGCGGCGGCAATACTGCCGTTGAAGAAGCGCTTTACCTCTCTAACATTGCCCGCAGCGTTACCGTTATCCATCGCCGCCAGGGGTTCAGGGCCGAAAAAATCCTGCAGGATAAAATGATGGATCGGGTGAACAACGGCAATATGAAACTGGTTCTGGACTCCGTGCTGGAGGAAGTTCTGGGAGACAACAGTGGGGTTACCGGTGTCCGGGTCAAAGACGTCAATACCGGCGAGACTCAGGACATTGACGCCAGCGGCTGCTTTATTGCCATTGGCCACACCCCGAACACCGGCATTTTTGACGGACAGCTGGAGATGAAAGACGGTTACCTGAAGGTTCACAGCGGCCTTGAAGGCAATGCAACGCTCACCTCAAAAGAAGGTGTGTTTGCCGCCGGGGATGTAATGGATCACGTCTACCGTCAAGCGATCACTTCAGCGGGCACCGGTTGCATGGCGGCCCTGGATGCAGAGAAGTACCTGGACTCACTGGACAGCTGATTGCCAGGAGCACACTTTTCTGGCCGAAGCCTGCTCCTCAAGTTATTTATCTCCGGCAAAAGAGGTGACGCCCTCAAAGTGCTTTTATTGCACCCAGAGGAAGAAGGCTTTAAAAGTTTGCACCGCCAAGCTCCCTCTCCCTCTGGGAGAGGGCTGGGGTAAGGGAGAACGGTGTATGGTTCATGGCGAAAATATTGGGATCAGCTATAAAAGCACCGGTATATCCTATGCGAGTTTCCTAGCATAGCCGGGGGTTACCTGACGATTAATTACCAATAAATAATGAGAAAGCAAAATGGGCCAGCATTACACCGAACTAACAGACCAGCAAAGTCAGTTTATTCAACAACAGAAGCTGTTCTTTGTTGCCACTGCTGCCGAAACCGGTACCGTTAATGTATCTCCCAAAGGCATGGATTCGTTCAGAATTATTAACCCGAACCAGGTGGCCTGGCTCAACCTGACGGGCAGCGGCAATGAAACTTCCGCCCATGTCCAGCTCAACCCCAGAATGACCATTATGTTTTGCGCATTGGATGGCTCCCCGCTCATCCTGAGGTTATACGGAACCGCAAGGGTACTGCACCAAGCTCACCCCCAATGGCAACAATACCTCCCAATGTTTCCGGAAATAGCAGGTACCCGCCAGATTTTTCTGCTGGATATTGATAAAACCCAATCCTCCTGCGGCATGGCAGTCCCGCTTTTTGACTATCAAGGAGATCGGAATGCCTTGGCAGCATCCGCTGAACGAAAAGGGCAGGCGGGGGTTGAAAGCTATTGGAAAGAGAAAAATCAGTACAGCCTGGATGGGTTCCCTACCCATATATTGGAACTGTCAGGGGTGGATGAAGGATCACCTTAACCATCGAAGCCTCCCTGAAAAGGAGGCTCGACCGGTATTAACAAGAGTTTATTTTTCCAGATTGACCTCTGCTTTGGCGCCGGACGTCATCCCAAACTCTTCCGCCAGGGTTCCCCGCTCTTCAGGACTGACCTTCGGGGCATAATCCTTGGGTTGCTCAGTGGGCTTGGCCCTTTCGTTCCGACGCTTGATCACTTTGCCGGACAACAGGGCGTTGCTGCTGAGCAGGGAGTCACACAACCGGGTACGAACCTCTTCATCATCACAGAGGTTTTCTGCCCCGTTGGCCATATGCTCGTGAACGTCCCGGTATGCGTCTGTCAACTTATTGATCAGGTGCGCGGATGTGGTGAAGTGATCTCCCACCTGCTGCTGGTATTCCTTGAACTCCTGCTGCATTTCATCCAGCTGACCTTCCAGCTTGCCATTGCGGGTTTTGGAGCCTGAAAGCAGATGGTACACCAGGGCTCCACACAGAATTCCCCCGAGAAACGCCAGACTACCGACAAACCAAAGTACGCTTATCTCTTCCACAGTATCGCCTCACCCAGTGGGGCACTCGCCCGTATCACCCATACTAAAGCCACATTCCTGATGGCTATTGTATAGGCTCAATGGCTTTTGGCCTAGCACATATAATCCTAAATTCAGCAATTGGCCGCTTGAATTTCTGTAAACCCTTTAGAGTTATAGCCATAGAGGCCAATTTACTATTCACCTTCACAGGTAAGTGGGAGTTCGCTCTGCGGTTTTGTGAAAAATCTGGACGCCCTCAACTGCGTTGCGCCGCTTGCCAAGGACTAAGGCCATTGGCTGTACGACCCGCCTTTATGCCCTTTGGGTATGGCTGAGAACGCCCAGATTTTCCACAAACTCCACATCCAACTGCTGAGTTTAGGATTGCCATTGTAAGCGGTTTTTTATCATCCCCCTTTACTCCCTTCATTCCAGAAAAGTGATCCTGGTCCTGACCCCAGCTCACCGGTCCCTCTTGCCCAGACGAAAGACTCCGGTTACATTGGCAGCTTTCGCTGCAGGCTTCTTTCTTACTCAACAATCCCTACTCCATTAAGCAGAACTGCAGACAGGCCTTCTATAGAACAATGACCATGACCCCGGAAGCTTGTTACCAGAATGATTTAACCCGAGACGGGTTTTCTGAAGACCCCGCCCAGGCGGAAGCCGTTCAACACCTGCAGGATCTGTACGACCGGCTGACCCTGCCTGCCAAATCACCTCTGTACCGGCGCCTCTCGGGCCTGATGGGCAAGCGTCCGGAGCCAGTGAGAGGGCTCTATTTCTGGGGAGGTGTTGGCCGGGGCAAAACCTATTTGATGGACACGTTTTACCACTGCCTTCCCTTTCCGGAAAAACTCCGGATGCATTTTCACCATTTTATGCGACGAGTGCACAATGAACTGAAAACTCTGGAAGGCAGAAAAAACCCGCTGGAGACCGTTGCTCAACGCCTGGCAGGCGAAGCTCGCATTATCTGTTTTGATGAATTCTTTGTGTCGGATATTACCGACGCCATGATTCTGGGCGGGCTGATGGAGCAGCTTTTCAACCGGGGGGTGACCCTGGTAGCCACCTCCAACGTCGAACCGGACCAACTTTATAAAGATGGGTTACAGAGAGCCCGTTTTCTCCCGGCCATTGACCTGATCAACCAGCATACCCTGGTGGTCAATGTGGATGGCGGCATCGATTATCGACTTCGCCTTCTGGAAAAGGCAGACACCTATTACTGCCCTCTGACCCCTGAAACCCAGACCAGACTGGAAACCATATTCCATGACCTGGCTCCGGACTGCAGTCAGGCTGAGGAACAGCCGGAATTGGAGATCTCCGGCCGGGCCATCCAGGCCGTCAGAATCTGTGAAGACATTGCCTGGTTTTCATTTTCCCAGCTCTGCGACGGCCCCCGGAGCCAGAACGACTACATCGAACTGGCCCGGTTGTACCACAGTGTTATCCTGGAAGCGGTCCCGCAGTTCAGGGCCGGTCATGATGATCAGGCTCGCCGATTTATCAATCTTGTGGATGAGTTCTATGACCGGGGGGTTAAACTCATTCTCTCCAGCGAAGCACCCCTGGACCGGCTTTACTCCGAAGGGAATCTGTCCTTCGAGTTCCAGAGAACACAGAGCCGGTTGCAGGAAATGCAGTCCACAGAGTACCTCGCACGCCCGCATAAACCTTGAAAGTGAGGTTGTTCGGGTTGTGAATCACCAATAAATACAGGAGTCGCTGTTATGGACCTTGGCATAAAAAACAAAGTTTTCATGGTGGCAGGCGCCAGCTCCGGCCTCGGCTATGCCATTGCCCACCGCCTGGCCAGGGAGGGGGCCATGGTGTCCATTGCCAGCCGGAATGAGGAGAACATTGCCAGGGCGGCAGCCACCATCAGTCAGGAAACCTCTGCAGAAACTCGCGGCTATGTCTTTGACGCCCGCAATGCAGACTCTATTCAGGACTGGGTCGATGCTACCGTGCAGGACTTCGGCCGGATTGATGGGCTGGTGATCAATGCTGGAGGCCCAACGCCCGGTTTTTTTGAAGAATTTGATGACCCGGCCTGGCAGGCCGCTTTCGAACTGACCCTGATGAGCGCTGTGCGACTGATCCGCGCTGCTCTGCCCGCCCTGAAGGTCAATGGCGGCAGTGTGCTGACGCTAACCTCGTCTGCTGTCAAAGAACCCATAGACATCCTGGTCATGAGTAACGTGATGCGCTCCGGAGTGAACAGCCTGGTCAAAACCCTGTCCACAGACCTGGCGAAATACAATATCCGGATCAACAACCTGATCCCCGGATCCATTGGCACCGACCGCATTGAAGCCCTCAACCAGTACCTGTCAAAACGCCGGGACATCAGTCCGGAAACCGTTAAAAAGAACGCTGAAGCGGCCATTCCCATGGGGCGCTATGGCAAACCGGAAGAATTTGCCAATGCAGCCGCCTTTCTGTTATCGGATGCAGCCAGCTACATGACGGGAACGAGTACCGTGGTGGACGGTGGCAAAATGAAGAGCGTGTAATGTTTCTTTGAAGGTTAAAGGAAGGAGAGCCAGGCCTCCTTCCTGTTAATGAACAGAACCTAACTAGACTGCCGGGTTTCCCGTTCACCCAGCCGGGTGGTGAACTCATTGATGCTTCGGAACACCAGATATTTTTTTCTCCGCAGCTCCATTTTTACCCGCCTTGACGACGAAAAACAATGAACCACCGGCTTGTTAGGGTCCATATGCACCTTTGTTGCCGCAGGGACATACCAGTACATAAATTTCTTTCGAACCACATACATCACAGAACTCAACTCCGGAAAAACATCCGATAACCAGGAAAAAACCACTGTATTCACAAGCTGCCCTTTTGCTTGAGCCACAAAAGCTTATACTCACGTTCCACAGTCGTTTTGTATCGCTTATCTTTATTAGTCAACCGGTATAACCACAAGTTCCATCATTTGTTTTTTCTGTACGCCCTTACCTGATCATAGGCGCCTTGAATTTCCTGGGTTTTTTCCTTGGCCACTGCCATCATCTCTTCCGGAAGCCCCTTGGCAACCAGTTTATCCGGGTGATGTTCACTCATCCGCTTGCGGTACGCTTTTTTGACCTCGCTGTCACTGGCAGAAGGTTCAACCCCAAGCACCTCATACGCCTTCTTCAAGTCATCTTTCGAGGACGGTGCATACCCCCGGGACTGGTAGCCTCTCTGATAATAATCCCGCTGGGCGCGAAAACGCTTGTGAATCTGCTCAAAAACAAAATTCCCCACACCCAGATGGCTGCACACCTGTTTGAACACGGCCTGCTCCGCCGGGCTCAACCCACCGTCGGCATAAGCCGCAGACAGCTGAATCTCCAGAAACATTGGAATCAGAGTGCTTGAGCCTGCCACCTGGCGAAACGCCTGCAGCACTGATTCAATATCAGACGATGGTTTCTTTCCCTCATTAAAAAGATCAATGGCTTCCCGGCGCTGCCCCTCAGAAAGCCGCATGTTCTGCATGATGGCCCGGGCATTTTCGATTTCACGTTCACTGACCCGGCCATCTGCTTTGGCGACCCGCCCCATGACCAGAAAAGTGGCTTTAAAGAAAACCGACTGGGCTCTTTGACGCTGGGCACTGGTAGCCCCAAAGCCGGTGGCCTGACCACCGAACACCCGCCTGTTGATCCAGGAACCTACAAACGCGCCGAGCAAAGCGCCCACCGGCCCCCCAGTCACAAACCCTATAAAAGCCCCGATCAGTATAAAGGTCATGAAGTCCTGCTTTGGTTTTTCCTGCCTTGATGATGAATCCCGGCTTGATGATAAATGGCTTGTTCCAGCGCCTCAAGGCGCTCTGGTGACCCGACATCCGTCCAGCAACCCGAATGATACTGGCCACTGACCTTAGCTTCTCTCATGGCACTTATCAATAAGGGAGCCAGCCTGAAAACACCCGGCTGGCAATGTTCAAACAGCTTTGGAGACAGGATGCTGACACCACTGAACGTTAGCCCGGATTCATCTTCCCCGGTTTTTTCTGAAACCCTGCACTCCTTCAAAAGAAAGTCTCCCTCAGGGCGGAAGTCAGGGTTGTCCACCAGAACCAGATGAGCAAGCATCCCCTTTGGCAAAGAGAGCGCCCCCAAATCCACATCGGTATAGATATCCCCGTTGATCACCAGAAAGGGCTGCTCTACGGACCGTCGGGAGCTTGTTTCAGAATGCTCTTCCTCCAGACAATCTGCCAATAAAGGCAATGCTTGAAAAATACCGCCTCCGGTTTCCAGGGGCTCTCCTTCCGGGGAGTATTGAATGCTCACCCCCCATTTGGCCCCGTCACCCAGCGCCTGCTCAAGCTGCTCCCCCAGCCAGCCATGATTAATCACCAGCTGGGTAAACCCGGCCTTCGCAAGACGCTCGAGGTGGTAAACGATCAGTGGTTTGCCAGCCACTGGCACCAATGGCTTGGGCATCCTGAGGGTAAGCGGCCTCAGCCGTTTGCCAAAACCTGCCGCCAGAATCATCGCTTTCATACCCTGGCGCCCTCAACACCCTTAATTACCGCTGACAGACGCTCTTGAAGCCTTGGCCGGACGGCCGTCTCCAACCATTGTCCATGGGCTTGAAACTGAGGGTAACTCAGGCAAACCGATACAACGTAGTCAAAAGTGCGAGGTATATCCCCCAGATAACCGGCCTTGCCATCCCGGAACCACAGCCGGGAAAAAATACCCAGGCATTTCAGGTGACGCTGCAATCCGGTCAGGTCAAACCAGGTTTTGAGCTGTTGAGGGTCATACTCAGCCAGAACAGGGTGCCGCTTCATAAACGCCATCAACCACTGCGCCACCTGCGCCTCCGGCCAGTGGATATAGCAGTCTTTTAACAGGGAGACCACGTCGTAGAGCAGTGGGCCGCAGAGAGCCCCCTGAAAATCGATGACCCCCACAGTCCCATCGGGCTGCAGCATCAAGTTGCGGGAATGATAATCCCTGTGAACCACCCCTTGCGGTTGCCGGGTCATGGCCTCTGACAGCGATGTAGACAACGCCGACAAGTCCCCCCTGATCTCCTCCAACGCTTCATCAAACCCCATCAACTCCTTCAGAAACCAGTCGGGATATAAGGACAATTCAAACTGGATGAGCTGATCGTCGTAGGGAGGCAACCCTTCTGAAGGCTGCTTCTGAATATCAAGCAGGACATCAAGAACGTTCTGGTAGCGGTTGGCGACCCTGGAAAGCGCCTTCTCTGCAAGCCCCTTCTCTGAAAGCACCGATAACAACGGTGTATCTCCAAGGTCTTCCTGCAACATGAACCCCTGCTCATAATCCACAGCAAACACCTCAGGAACCGGAATACCCCCGGCTCTCCAGCTTCTGGCTATTCGAACAAAAGTACGGGTATCTTCTGTTTCCGGAGGGGCATCCACAGCCACCCTGGTTCCCAGTGGGGATTCAACCCGGTAATACCGCCTGAAGCCAGCATCCCCGCCAATGGCCTTCAAGGGCATTCCAGAAGCGGCCTCCTTTTTCCCTGGGGAGGCCTCCCCCCATGAAGAGCCATCACCGGACAGAACCGAAATCACCCATTGTGACAACTGATCGCGACGCTGGTGGATATTGTGTACACTCATTGGTCGATTTTACGCCCCGCTCTCAAGTGCCCATGGCGAAAGAAAAACAGTTTGCCCTCCCCCTATGGAAAAACAGGGTAGCAAACGGTTTATCACGGAAAATCACTGAAGCAAAATAGCCTGCTCATTTCATGGAACCATTTTCAATGAAAACCCTTCGTGGAATAACAGGCTAATTTTTCACTCCCGGCTCTTTATGTCGCTCTGGGGAGCCTTAAGGCTCCCCATCCCGCCGGATCAATGTTAAGTTATTAGATTAAGTCAAAAGACAACTACAGACTAGTGATGTCATTATACAGACCCTTGATCCAGGGCTACTCTCTGTTTTCAAGATCCTGTTTTCAGGATCCAGTAGTCAGCCCCCTCTCTTCAGGCCTCCTGCCACTGCCTCAGGGGGACGGATTGTGCCTGTCTCACATCACGGTCAAAATGGGAATCCGATGTTGATCAACCTTTTGATGCCTCTATTATCCAACCAGTGCCGTATACCATGTAAAATGGAAACTGCCCCTGCCGGGTGGAGGAAAGTCGATGGAAGACCGCACAATAATAATGCTTCCCGGGGACGACTGAACTGATGGATATGCATTCTTTACCTTTTAAACCCAGGCATCTGACACTGGCCATTGCCACCGCCCTGCTCGCCACCCAACCAGCTGCCCGGGCCCAGGCAAACAGCGAATGGAACTGCCAGTCGGTCCCAGGTGGCAAATGGAGCTGTGCACCGGCCCCGGTCCCAGCCAATAGAGTTCTGGCCGCAGCCATCCCTGAAAAAATCGTTGAACAAAAAGAGCCGGAAAAAACCACAACCAGCAGCAATCGCCAGGCCCCCTCCGTAGTAGCGACACCTTCAGGTGCCTCGCTGACAGCTACCCTGGACTGGCGCCCGCTGGCAGAATTATCAGAATCCCAAAAGGCCGGGGAACCCTTCTACAGCTGTGGTGCTTACATTGAACCAGCCAGGCCCGGTAAAAATTTCAAAGGGGACATAAACAGTGCTCCTATCGTTGCTGAAGCCAATGAATCCACCTACGACAAAGAGTCCGTGGCTACCCTGAAAGGGAATGTGAAAGTGCGCCAGGGCAGTCGGCAGCTGCAAAGCGATCGGGCTTCCCTGGACCGCAACCGCAACTACGGCGAGTTCGAAGGCAATGTGCGTTTTCGTGAGGCCGGTGTCCTGCTGGTGGGGGATCGCGGCGATCTGCAACTGGACAGCGGCCGGGCCACACTGGAAAACACATCCTATGTTATGCACGAACAGAAAGTCCGGGGAGAGGCCACCCAGGTGGTTCGGAACGAAGATTCCACCCTGGAGCTTTCTGATGCCACCTATACCAGCTGCCCCCCCGCGGAAAACAGCTGGGAACTGTCTGGCGATAACGTCACCCTTGACCTCGACAGTGGTCAGGGCCTGGCAAAAGACGCCGTCATACGGGTGAAAGGGTTACCGGTGTTTTACACCCCCTACCTTTCCTTCCCCATTGATGACCGTCGCAAGTCCGGCTTTCTCTACCCAACCATGGGACAAAACAGTGACAATGGCCTGGACTTCTCTGTGCCCTATTACTGGAACATTGCACCCAACTACGATGCCACCATTACCCCCCGCTATATGAGCAAGAGGGGACTACTGGTGGAAAATGAATTCCGCTACCTGCTCGGAAACAGCCATGGAGAAATCGGCCTGGCCGGTCTGCTGAACAAGGATGAGCTGCACAAAGACAACCCCTATTTTGATGAAAACCGGTGGTTGATTAATCTGCGCCACCAAACCCTCATCACCTCCCGCTGGTCAGCAGAAGTCGATTACGCCCGGGCCAGTGACAAAAACTACCTTGAAGATTTCAATTCCAATCTGAACCTGACGAATCAGTCACCCCTGAATCAGCGCATTGGTACCCGCTACCAGGGTGGAAATCTCGATCACAGCTGGCAGATCCGGCTGGACGCTCATCAATACCAGAATATGAGCCGGACTTCCGATGATCCCTATAACAGGTTGCCACAACTGGGTCTGACCGGAACCTGGCACGCCACCGACAGCCTGGACCTCAGCTACCTGGCGGATTACACCAAATTTTCCCGTGATAAAAACTGGGATTACATCAATGAAACGCTGGTGGATGCACCCAATAACATTTATCAGAGCAACTACGGCGAAGGTTACGGCATCAAGCGAGCCAACGGTGAACGGATGGTTCTGGAAACCGGGGCCAGCTACCCAATGGAGTGGAGTTATGCCTTTATCACCCCCAGTGTCAAAATCCAGCATGTCCAGTACCAGTTGAGTAATCTGAACAAGGACGATGTCATTGCAGACCTTGAGGCCTCCTACGAGAACAGTTTTAACCGGGGTGACTACACCGAAACCCCAAAAACAACGGTTCCTACAGTCAGCATTGACTCAGGGCTCTATTTTGACCGTGCAACCCAGTTTGGGGAAACTTCATTCACCCATACCCTGGAACCCCGGATGAAATACCTGTACTCCCCCTATGTGGAAGGGCAGGAAATGAACCCTGTTTTTGATACCGCACTCCTTGGGTTCAACTACAACTCCCTCTGGCGTGACAGTCGATTTTCCGGATACGATCGTCTTGGGGATGCCAACCAGCTATCCCTTGGTGTTACTTCTCGACTGCTGGAAGAAGATGGTTTTGAACGGGCCCGGTTTGGCGTTGGCCAGATTCTCTATTTCAGTGACCGACAATTATGGATCAGCCCCACAGCAGGCACCCGGCCTGGTGACGATGAAAACTGGGATGAAAACCTCAACGACGCAGAGGAGAAGCTACTCAGCGAAATGCAGAACCGGGCCTCCCCCCTGGCGTCAGAACTGGTCTATAACATTAACCGGGCAATGAGTATCCGTCAGGATCTCATGTGGGATACCAACGAGAACGAAATTGATGATTACGGTCTCTACTACACCTATAAACCTGACACCCGCAGGGCACTGAACATCGGCTACCGTTACCGGGACCAGGTGGATCGTTATGTTAAAGATGATGAGAACCAGAATATCCCTGATCCCAATAATCCAGGTGGTTATCTGACCACCGAAAACCAGCTAAGGCAGACAGACATCTCCTTTGCATGGCCCATTTATAATCGCTGGTCGGCCATGGGCCGCTGGCAGTATGACATCACCAACAAGCGAAACCTCGAGATCATGTCGGGCGTGGAATACAATAGTTGCTGCTACCAGGTTCGCCTGCTCTGGCGCAACTGGATAGAGGATGGCAGTAATATTGACCACCCGGACACCAAGAGCGGTGTTTTCCTGCAGTTTGTGCTGCGGGGGCTGGGAAATATTGCCACCGGCTCGGCCAAAGAATATCTTGAAGGCATCAAAGGTTACACAGCGGATGAGAAGTAAATTCATGAAGGGACTGAAGCGCATCGCTCTGGCCTCTCTCTGCCTGCTGACATTCAGCGGCACCATGGCAGTGGGAGAGGCAGCACAGGCAAAAACCACCAACCTTGACCGGATCGTAGCCGTCGTGGACAAGGACGTGGTCATGGACAGTGAGCTCAATGCCAGAATGGTAGCGGTCAACCGCCAGCTGTCTGGCCGGAATATCAACCTTCCCCCGGAAGATGTCCTGAAAAAACAGGTGCTGGAACAGTTGATCCTGGAAAACATCCAGATCCAGCTGGGACAGCGGTCAGGTATCCGGATCGACGACTGGGCACTCAATGACGCCATCACCCGGATTGCCCAGCGCAACCAGATGACCCTTGAAGCGTTCAAGAAAAACCTGGAGGCGGACGGGCTGTCCTTTGCCCAGGCCCGGGAGGAAATCCGCCGGGAAATGATCATCAACCGGGTTCGCCAGCGTCAGGTGGCCCAGAGGGTTCAGGTCAGTGAACAGGAGATTGATAACTTTCTGAATTCCCCGGAAGGCCAGGCACAGATGCAGATGGAATACCGCCTCGGGCACATTCTCATTGCCACTCCAGACAATGCTACCCCGGAACAGATCAAAGCCGCAGAAAACAAAGCAAAAGCACTCTCCGCCCAGCTGAAGAAAGGCGCTAATTTTCAGGAGCTGGCCATTGCCAACTCCAAAGGCCAGAACGCCCTGGAAGGAGGAGACCTGGGCTGGCGCAAGGCGGACCAGCTGCCGACCCTGTTTGCCGAACAGGCCATTAAAATGAGCAAGGGCCAGATTTCCGAGCCCATTCGCAGCCCGGGAGGCTTCCATCTCTTTAAACTGATGGATACCCGCGGCAATGACAAGGTGGTTCAGGAACAGGTGCACGTCCGCCATATTCTGATCAAGCCCAACGAAATCCGCAGCAATCTGGAAGCCCAGATGCTGGCCAAAAAACTCTACAACCGCGTTAAATCCGGTGAAGAGTTCAGTGAACTGGCCAAGGCCTATTCCGATGACAGTGCTTCCGCCCTGAACGGTGGTGACATGAACTGGGTCTCTCCGGATGTGCTGGTGCCCGAGTTCCGGACAGTCATGAACAACATACCGGAGAAAGTGGTCAGTGAGCCCTTCCGGACCACCTATGGCTGGCACATCCTTGAAGTGCTGGGCAAACGCAAGTCCGATATCAGCAACCAGGTTCGCCGCAACCGGGTCAGAGAGCTGCTCAGCAGCCGCAAGTTTGAAGAAGAACTGCAGGTCTGGCTCCGTGAAATCCGCGACCAGGCCTATGTAGAGATCAAGCTCTGATGCCCGGCACGTCCAAACTTCCCCGGCTGGTGATTTCCGCCGGGGAGCCTGCGGGGATAGGTCCGGATCTATGCCTGCAGCTGGCAGACTCCCTTCCTCACAGTCATCGTCCGTGCCAGCTGGTTGTGGTAGCGGACCCTGAGCTGCTCAGGCAAAGAGCAGAAGCCCTCAGAGTGCCGGTCAAAATAGCCCCGTTCAACCCTGAAGATCGAACCCCGGCAGACCGGGGAACGTTGCTGGTAGCCCCAGTCACTATGGCCTGCCCGGCTGTTCCAGGCACCGTCAATCCTGCCAACAGTCCTTATGTTCTGAAAACACTGGAGTATGCAGTGGAAGGCTGCATGAACGGTGTGTTTGATGGCCTCGTCACCGCTCCCGTCCACAAAGAAGTGATTAACAACACCGGTATTCCTTTCAGTGGTCATACCGAGTTTCTCGCCCAGAAAACGGGCACAGAGAAAGTCGTTATGATGCTGGCCACCGAAGGCTTACGGGTAGCACTGGCCACCACTCACCTGCCCCTCAAAGACGTTGCCTCTGCCGTCACCCGCTCCTCGCTGACCCAGGTGCTTGAGATCCTTTATCGCGAAATGCAGAGTAAATTTGGCATCCAGAATCCCCATATCCTGATTTGCGGACTAAACCCTCATGCCGGCGAAGGTGGTCACCTGGGAATGGAAGAAATCGATACGATTATTCCCGTGCTGGAACAATGCCGTATCCAGGGCATGAATCTGACGGGCCCTTTGCCAGCAGATACACTGTTCAACCCACAGCTGCTGAAAAGTGCTGATGCGGTACTGGCCATGTACCATGACCAGGGCCTTCCAGTGCTGAAATTCAAGGGGTTTGGTCAGGCCGTGAACATTACCCTGGGTCTGCCCATTATCCGAACCTCTGTGGATCATGGTACCGCTCTGGATCGTGCGGGCACCGGTAATATCAACCCGGGAAGCCTTTATACCGCAATCAACACCGCCCTGGACATGGTCTGATGTTTTATGGGGACGTTGATGGAACACCATGGGTGCGGGGTGGCAAATAGCAGCCACCGCCGCTATCATTGCCAGTCTTTCTCTGGCTTGCAGCAAGGATCATTGTTGCAGGCTCTTCCTGCGTTTAATGAGCAATAGACCTTCATGCCCCAGACACCTGTTCCCTATCACAAGGCCCGCAAACGCTTTGGCCAGAACTTTCTCCACGACCACGGAGTGATCGGGAAAATTGCTGCCTCCATTCACCCCCGCCAGGGAGAACACCTGGTGGAAATAGGCCCTGGTCAGGGAGCGCTGACTGCTGACATTCTGGAACAGGCCGGTGAGCTGGATGTGGTGGAGCTGGATCGGGATCTGATTCCCACCCTGAAACTGCGCTTTGGCCTGAACCCGAATTTCCGCATCCACGAAGCGGACGCCCTGAAATTTGACTTTGCCCGTCTTCAGCAAGACGAACGCCCCCTGAGGATTATTGGCAACCTGCCTTATAATATTTCCACCCCCCTGATTTTCCACCTGCTGAGCTACCAGAACATCATCCAGGACATGCATTTCATGCTGCAGAAAGAGGTGGTTCTGAGGCTGGCGGCACAGCCCGGTGAGAAGCACTATGGCAGACTTGGCATCATGACTCAGTATTACTGCCAGGTAGATTACCTGTTCACCGTCGGCCCCGGAGCCTTCAAGCCTGCCCCCAAGGTGGATTCCGCCATCGTCCGACTGACGCCTTACCAGACACTGCCTCACCCCTGCAAAGACATTGCCCGCCTTGAAACAGTCGTACGGGATGCCTTCAGTCAACGGCGAAAGACCATCCGCAACACCCTGAAACAGCACCTTAAGGCAGAGGAGCTGGAGGCGCTGGCTATTGCCCCCACCGCCCGCCCGGAAGTACTGACGCTTGCCGACTTTGTTCGAATTGCCGATTATCTGGTAGAAAGAAACGGCTGAGGTGTCATAAGGAGCCCGCCAACATCAGGGAGAATCCAATCATGGCAACCTATGCCATCGGTGATATTCAGGGCTGTTATGAGGCCCTGCGCCGGTTACTGGACAAGCTTCAATTCGATCCGGCCAGAGATACCCTCTGGGTGGCGGGTGATATGGTCAACAGGGGCCCTGACTCCCTGTCCACCCTGAGATTTCTGAAAAACCTTGAAGACCGTTGCATTGCCATTCTGGGCAATCATGATTTGCACCTGCTGGGAGTGGCCTATGGCCTGCGCAAGCTGAAA
The DNA here is from genome assembly GCF_057680865.1 of Endozoicomonas sp. Z74. Taxonomy (NCBI): domain Bacteria; kingdom Pseudomonadati; phylum Pseudomonadota; class Gammaproteobacteria; order Oceanospirillales; family Endozoicomonadaceae; genus Endozoicomonas; species Endozoicomonas sp. Z74. The sequence continues at coordinate 82,404 of NZ_JBLYZI010000004.1, read as the reverse complement.
AAGAAAGACACTCTGACCGACATTCTGGAAGCTCCGGATGCGGATGAGTTGCTGTACTGGTTACGGCACCGGCCCCTGCTTCATCATGACGCTGAGCGCCAAATCACAATGGTTCATGCGGGCATTCCTCCCATCTGGACCATTGACCAGGCGATCCATGAAGCCCGGCAACTGGAGCAGGCACTTCAATCAAGCGATTATCGAAAGTGGCTGAAGAGACTGTTCAAAGAGCCCCCTGCCCGAGCATGGGACGAAACTTTCAGCCAGAAGAAAAAAATACGCCTGACTGCAGCCTACCTGACACGCATGCGTTTCTGTGACCACAATGGCATCCTGGATCTTGAAAACAAGGGAGCCCGCTCACACAACGGGTTTGCCCCCTGGTTCAGCTTTGCGGACAGCCCCGGTTACCGGGAAACCATTGTCTTTGGCCACTGGGCCGCCCTGGAAGGAAAAACCGGTAGAAAGAATATCCATGCCATTGATACCGGCTGCGTCTGGGGGAAGACGCTCACCGCCCTTAACCTGGATACTTTTGAGCGGACGGAAAGCCACTAACCGCTTTCGACAAAGCCTCTCCCAATCACTAATGCTGAATGAAAATCGACCGAAACAAACAGTAACCCGTTCTCAAATTCAGGGGATTGTCTGATTTTATGCACGCTCTGATATAAATTTGGAGCAAGTGTACTTTATAATCGGCTCTCTTACGCAGAACAGCTATGGATCGCCCAGAATATGGCCCGAAAACCAACCAAAACCGTCACTTTTGCCTGGCAGGGAAAAGACAAGAGCGGCCGTAAAGCCAAGGGAGAAATACAGGGCAGCAACATTGCGCTGGTCAAGGCCGAATTACGCAAGCAAGGTATCAGCGCCACCAAAGTCCGCAAAAAAGGTCCATCCCTGGGCGGGGGTAAGGGTGGAAAGATCAAACCTCTGGATATTGCCCTGTTTACCCGCCAGCTGGCCACCATGATGAAAGCCGGCGTTCCTCTGCTCCAGGCCTTTGATATTACCTCCGAGGGCATAGAGAAGCCCGCCATGCAGTCCCTGATCGGGAAAATCAAAAATGATGTGGCTGGCGGCAGTACCCTGGCCGACGCCCTGAAGTCGCATCCGGAATACTTTGATGAGCTCTACTGCAGCCTGGTGGCCTCCGGTGAGCAATCCGGTGCTCTGGAGACCCTTCTTGACCGGATTGCCACCTATAAGGAAAAAACCGAAGCCCTGAAGGCCAAAATCAAAAAGGCCATGAACTACCCAATCGCCGTCGTCTGCGTGGCACTGATCGTCACTGGTATTCTTCTGGTCAAGGTAGTGCCACAGTTTGAGGAAGTCTTCCAGGGTTTTGGGGCAGAACTGCCCGCCTTTACCCAGATGGTGATCGGGCTTTCAGAATTTGTGCAGAGTTACTGGTATATTGGCCTTGGCGGCCTTATTGCTGCGGTATTCTCCCTCAAGAGACTAATGAGCTCATCAAAAGCCGCCCGGGATACTGTAGATCGCCTGGTTCTCAAGCTGCCGATTATTGGCGAAATTCTCGACAAATCCGCGGTTGCCCGGTTCGGCCGGACCCTGGCCACCACCTTTGCCGCCGGTGTCCCTCTGGTCGATGCCCTGGACTCCGTAGCCGGTGCAGCGGGTAATGTGGTCTATGCCGATGCCACCAAGCGCATTAAAGATGACGTATCCACCGGCCAACAGTTGCAGTTTGCCATGAAAAGCTCCGGCATATTCCCGTCCATGGCGGTGCAAATGGTGTCCATCGGGGAAGAGTCCGGTGCTTTGGATGAAATGCTAGAAAAAGTCGCTACTCATTATGAAGACGAAGTGGACAATATGGTGGATGGACTGACCAGCCTGATGGAGCCCATTATCATGTCCGTGCTCGGGGTGCTGGTGGGTGGCCTGATCGTCGCCATGTATCTACCCATCTTCCAGCTGGGATCGGTGGTTTAATGAGCGTTATCAAGAAGGGTTAACAACAGGATTAACCAAAGTGAGCCTTAACCCATTATTTCCATACAGAGGAATAAAGTTCTGGCTCACACTGCTCAACCCCGCTTACCAATGATTATTCCTGGCCGTAACCTTTGAAGTGAGCCATGGAGCCATACCTGCTCTGCAGAATATCGTATTCGTCCTTATCGTAGAAGCTGCACTTGCCTTCCGTAAAGTCCTTGGCGACCTCCAGGGCATAGCGGGCTGTTTTTTCTACATCACCTATATCGGTAGCACCAGTGGCGCAACCGGCTACTGCGACTTCCGTGGTGATTGCCACACCAACCACAGGCGCGGTAGTGGCCGTGCAGGGCAGCATAATACTGTTGATATGATATAGCCCATTACCATAGGGTGTAATGTCCTGCTGGGAAACAGGAAATGTTGCCGACAACCTTCCGGTCACACGGTGAACGATATCGATCAGGTCATGACTGCACTTGAGGATATAACCGTCCTTAACTGTATTGGAAATGGCAAAACCTTTATGGTTAACCAGATTATTGCCCTTGGTTGTATCAATGGAAATAATGGCGTCCATTTCAGGGTGAACTTCTTCGAAGTTCATCGTATCCATATCCACCGGTGAATCCATAAATGGCACCGGATAATGCTCTCTGGTTGGGGCATCAGGACAGATATGGGTGCAAATGATCACGTCTCCCTGCAAATAGTCTCCCAGTTGCGACATTCTTGCCATTTTTGCTGCCACGGTTAACGCTGCAAGACACCCATCACCGTCAGAAACAAAGCCCGTCAACTCAGGCCGGGCGCCAATCCCCCCCAACCGGCCAATGATACCGAGAGTTGGCGCTGAACCGCCTGCCGTTTTGCCATCACGACCGGGAAAACGGATTTTTATAAAATCGGTAAATCCTTTCTCAGACCCCACTTGTCGAATCTCAACTCCACTGGCGCCGAGTTCCCGCAGATATTCAGACACTTGCTGCCCATTAACTTCAGGGGAATCCAGTAATTCGAATAATTCCGATGTGTACTTCAACACGTTTATATTCCTGTTCTGATTATTGATTCAGACGTTATTCTTTAAATTCGATGACTTGAGTATTTTTCTCAAGGTAATCCAGGTAAGCATCTTTGCTCAGCCTGGGAGGGCATTGCTCAAGAATGGATTTTGCAGTTTCGGCATCCCCCCAGAGCAGATCAATGATCATTCCACAAAATGCCTTGGCTGAAGTGATATAGGCCAGCTCTTCATCTTCAACCATGGCGTTACGGGTATGCAGAACACCGCTTAAGCCTCCAATACTCGGATGGATGGCAGGCATAATCTGGGAAACATCACCAATATCTGAAGAAGCCGCATGATCCGGCGCACGTACAACTTTATCAAAACCCACCAGACTTCCCATGTTCTTCACAAACACATCGCTCATGGGTTCATGGTAAACCAGTGGTAAATACCCAGTTACTTCTTCAACACGGGCTTCCGCCCCCATGGCAATGGCCGCTCCACGAACGCAGCGGTTAAATTTATGACTGGCATCAAGAATGCTTGTCAGGGTTTTGGCACGACACATACCTTCCATATGAACATCATGTGGAATATTGTTTACTACATCCCCTCCTTTGGTGATGATCGGATGAATGCGGACCTTGTCTTCATCCCGGAAAGTTTCCCGGATAGCGTTAATACTGTTCAGGGCAATATTGGCGGCATACAGGGCATTAACCCCCTGATCAGGCATCGAACCCGCATGGGCTTCCTTACCTCTGAAAATAACTTTTTTATTGATAAAACCATTACCACAGGAGCCGTATTCAGCTTTTGCCTCGCCGGTATTTAAAGGGTGAAACATAACTGAAAGATCAATGTCGTCAAAACACCCCCTGGCAATCAACTCCTGTTTCCCGCCGAAATAACGAATCTCTCCCCTGTTTTTCAGTTGAGTTCGATAATCAATCTCGATACATTCCTCTGCCGGAACTGCAAAAAAATGAACACTGCCACCCAGCCATTCAAAAGCACCGGATTTCTGCAGGCCAAGGGCGACACCATACATGCTTGCCATCATCACACTGTGCCCACAGGCATGGGCAGCACCGGTTTTCGAGTCCGCATCAGGATGATCGGGACAGACCAGGGCATCCAGTTCTGACAGCATGGCAATGGCCGGACCTTTTTTGTTAGCGTTAAGGCCAGCTCTACAGCCGGTAATGGCCAGCGGCTTTTCCACAGACAGACCCAGGCTTTCAAGAGCCTGAGACATTCGCTCAGTGGTTTTGAACTCTTTGAACCCCAGCTCCGGTAACGCCCATAACTCCCTGCCAAGTTCAATAATGCTTTGACGAGATTCATCAATAGTGGCATACACCTGGGCTTTCAATTCGTCTTTTGTGATCATCGTCGTCATTTAAATGATTCCTTGATAGCTGAGGACCATATGGCTGATAAATGCTGATCCAAAGTAAGTACTGCACAATACCAGGATGGCAACAACCACCAGTTTCCAGCTTAACTGACGCAGAACCGGCAATTTATCCGCTACAGACAGCCCGGCAAAAGCCAACAGAGGAGTGACATGGGCCATAAAACTCAGGCGGGTCATATTTTCCACGATAAAAGCCTGAGCAGGTGAGACAGGCAATGTTAAGAAAAAGGCCAGCAGAGTTGCCCAGGCAAAACCAGGGAGGTTGGGTCTCTTAACCCAGTTTTTGATAAACAGTGCCGGAATGATAACGACAAATCCGAGCATCGCTGACTGTAGCAGCTCCAGCATATTAACGTCAGGCTGAGAGGCTTTCTGACCACAGAGCACAATGACGTAAATAAACACGACAATCACCAATTGGCGTAATGATTCCGCAAGGATTGTTTTGTCCCGTGAAACACTTTCCATGGCTATGAATCCTCAATTCTGAACGGGTTGTTGCAGGGTTTTGCTGCGACAAAAGCGTGAGAAGAATGGCGCAATCTTGTGGTAATAAGCATTAGCCAGTGGGACAGCAATAAACAGCTCAACATAAACACCCGTCACTGCGGTCAACAACCCACTGGTGGCAGAAAATGCCATAATATCTTCTGTCATTGCTTCCGGTGCAGCGGCTACCAGAGCGGCGGTTGCTGCCCCCATCATGCTGGCACTGCCCATGCCGGATGCGGTAGCCAGGGCATAAGGATGAAAACCCAACCCCAACCCCATTGGAGCCAGCAGGGTAAACAGCAAAGATCCAAAAATACTGCCAAAAATATAAGTCCCTAAGGTGCCGATGCCTTCAGGCGACTGCAGGCCGTATTTATCGCCAATAATGCCCAGGGTGGTATCCCTGCAAATAGTCACAGTACTGCCAAAAGCAGTACGCCCCAGCCCCAGCATTAACCCCACAGGCATAGCCACTAACATGGTACTTATGTTACCTGCTTCCTGAAGGATTAATGCGGGCCCCGCTTCAAGTACCACACCAATTCTTGGGCCAGCATACACCCCAAACATAATCCCCAGAGGATAAAGGGCAATGGCAATCAGGTTGCTCGACAGGTTAATTTCCTTCTCAGTGATCAGTTTTTTTATCAGAGGCACAAAACGGCCAATTAGAAAGGGGGAAATCAAAATCGCCAGCAGGATAGCCCATATAATGGAAAGTATATTTATCTTTATTCCAGAGAAACTGACTCCAATCGTCCCGATACTCTCTGCTATCAGAACGATGACAAAAGTCATCAACAGACAGATAGTTGCGGTCTGCCAATAACTTCGACCACTCCCGGCATCAATGTGTGCATTTTGTTCAGACATATAAAATAACCTAACAACATGGAATTATTTTTTCGGTCTAACTTGTCCTGCGTCATCGCATTGTAACGGTAAGTACCGGTAGGATTAATCGGAATTCCCGATTAAACGATAATGTTTGTCTATGAATATAAATTTACGTCAGTTGAAGGGGTTTATTGCGGTAGGAAAATATAGCAATTTTACCGATGCTGCTGAGTCAATCCATACATCCCAGCCCTCCCTCAGCGCCATGATTCGACAGCTGGAGAATAATCTGGGCCACCGTCTATTTGACCGCAGCACCCGTCGAGTAACATTAACTGAATCCGGCAAAGCCTTTTTACCCGTGGCCGAGCACATCATTCGGCAACTGGAGCATGCCTGCCAGGAACTGGACAACCTGAAACATAAGCAGACGAGCACCGTTTCCCTGTCGATGATATTGACGCTTGGCAAAATCCTTATGCCGCAGGTCATCACTGATTTCAAGAGGCTTTACCCGGAAGTTAATATTCAACTTCAGGAAGAATCTGAAACCCCGGTTTATCAACGAATTAAAAAGGGTGAGATTGACTTTGGGGTTGCCGCCCGGATTTATGATACCTCCGGTTTTTATTACCAGCCCCTGTTTCGTGACCCTCTCTGGCTTGCCTGTAAAGAGGGCACAGAACTGGCTCAGGCCAACAAGGTTGGCTGGGAGGATATTGAGGGCCTTCCCTTTATCGCCATAGCCCAGGGCTCACATATACGCAGCTTGATGAAGGAAGGCTTTATTCGCCACGGTTATCCATTTAAACCCAGTCATGATGTCGTCTACTTTTCTACCGCAATGGGTATGGTGACCAGTGGTATGGGGGTCAGTATGGTGCCAGGACTCTATCGCGGCTTATCATCACCGCCTGGCATTCGATTTATTGAGGTTGAAGATACGGTATGGCGAGATGTAGGCATTATCAGTAATGCAGACCAGCCATTAAGTGCAAGTTCCGAATTATTGATTAATTATTTAATCCGGTTTGTCCATGAAAACAGAGAATTACTACCTGGGTGCGAGCTGGTTTAAGGGCATTCAGGTGGATTACGGCTTGCATCACCATTTCCTTGATGTAAGTCAGAGACTTACCCAGAAAACACAAACAAAATTCTGTAGCCTGCTTCAGTTATCAGGCATAAGTGCAATTTACAGTAAACTCTTCAGGAAAATTAATGTTTGATAAATAACTAAAGTACTATAGCGCTATAGATACTGCACTATAAATTTCTTTATAGTATTTAATGCTCTTTTTTTTTGCTCTATGCTTAGTATCCCTTATTATGAAACAGCGTCAACTTATGAAAACCACACTTCTTTTTTTTTGCCAGTATTATTCTATACCAACACGATTTACTCTTCCCCTTGCCCTTACTGTGAACAAGGTGATTTTGATGGAATAATATGTTCTAACCCTGAGTGTCAATCTGTACTCTTTATTAATGAAAGCTTCACTATTGAAACAGGGGAAGTTGAAGAAGCCTCATCATTACAATACCAGTCATTACTTCCCCAAATGCAAGCCATGCAATTTTCTGAAGAGACATTAGGGAATGAAATGACAATCTCTGCTTTTATGCCATCCCTGGAAACTCCAGACTGGCTTCATGAGCAAAAGAAACAAGCTGAGCATATACTCCACCCACAAGAGAACGAAGCTCCACCCATTCTCGTTCCTGTTTATTCCCCACTATTAAAAGAAGTAAAAAAAAGTTGCAACTATACAAAAAAAAATATAGCTGAACCCAGGGGATTAGCGACTCTCACTCGGTTGTTTCAAACACCAAACCAGAAATCCGTTATACATATAAGTGATCCTTCCAGTGCAGATGATGACAACAGTGAAAGTCAGCATACAGATAATGAACATAATAATGATACCCTCAAACAAGTTTATGTCACCGAAACCACCCAAAGCGGAGCTCTGTTTGCCACATCAGATGTTCCTGACTTCTGGAATGAAGTTTCGCCCATCACTGCAGATGAATTTATTCTTGGTGTTTTTTGTGGTCCTATTATTGATTCACAAACAATGAGAGTAACCCTATACACTCTTAATCCAAATCAAGACCCTGAGACCCGACCCCAGAACTTTCAGGTAGAAACACATCCAGACTCCGACTCCAGTACGCTCACACCTGAAACCCCGAGTACTCCTGACACCCCAGGAGCCAGCAGCAACGTGCATCCCCTGAGCCTGGCCCCTTATTTGCGTCCAAAACCTCAATCAACAAGGCCATGTGACAAGAGTCAGAAATCAGATAAAGCCCCTCCAGAACATGACCCAAAACAATAACTTGGGTGAATTGAGCCTCAGAATCACCAGAAAAGACTATTTTCTGCCATCACAGGCCCTGGCCAAGGATTTTTCCGGCCAATTTTGTGCTCGACATCATAACACCATAGGAGTCTGTAGACTCCTATGGTGGCCCAGCCTTGCCATAATTCCCCTATCCGATAGACTGTTGCGGCCGTTTTTACGCTGGCAGGCTTTTGTTGCGCTTCAGAAGTTCCAGAAGAGCGTTGTAAAGCCTCCAGGTTGAGTCGCTTTGACGCAGGTTGCGGCTGAGCGCAACAAAAAGGGCACAGATGCGATCAAAACTCACTCACCATAGAGTTCTGAAGCTTTGGGGACAGCACTTTACAACACAAGCATGCTGCATGTTGTTCATAAGGTGTTTATCATAAATACCCATAGCGATAGAAAACAACTGATGATGTGCCTGCCGACTCATCCATTGCCACAGCCACTATAAGTAAGACTGCAGGATGCCGACCTGCTCCAGGGAATGCCCTTAATGTTGCCGATGATTGAACTGCTTGAAACCTCCACCCCTTATCTGATTCTGACACTGATCATAACCGGCCTTATTGTGGGCAGTTTTCTGAATGTGGTGATTCACCGGTTGCCGGTGATGATGGAACGACAGTGGCAACAGGAAAGTGAAGCGATTCTTCACCCAGAGAGGGAGCCGGAACCCCAAGAGCGCTATAACCTGATTCTGCCCGTTTCAACCTGCCCTTCATGCGGTCATAAAATCCGGCCCTGGGAAAATATCCCAGTGCTCAGCTACCTGCTGCTCAAAGGACGCTGCTCCTCCTGCAAGACCTCTATTTCGCCCCGTTACCCCGTGATCGAAGTCCTCACTGCCCTGATGACCCTGGTGATTGGTCTGAGTTTCGGGGTCACTGTCCAGACTCTGGCCTTCTGCTTTCTGGGATGGTGCCTGCTGGCCCTGACCATGATTGACCTGGACACCCAGCTGCTACCGGACACCATTACCCTGCCACTGCTCTGGGCGGGACTGATCGCCAACAGCTTTGGCCTTGTGGTTGGGCTGAACGAAGCACTCTGGGGGGCCGTTGCCGGTTACCTGGCTCTCTGGAGCGTCTACTGGATCTTCAAACTGGTCACCGGCAAAGAAGGTATGGGCTATGGCGATTTCAAACTGCTGGCCGCCCTGGGCGCCTGGCTGGGCTGGACCAAGCTGCCCCTGATCATCCTGCTGTCCTCTCTGGTAGGCACGCTGGCGGCCATCACCCTGATTCTTTTGAAAAAACAGGAACGCTCCAACCCGATTCCTTTCGGCCCTTACCTGGCCGCAGCCGGGTTTATTGCCCTGGTCTGGGGTGATCCTCTGATTCAGGCCTACCTTCGGTTTTCCGGACTGGCAGGCTGAGCGGTGACACTGAAAAGCATGAAACTCAACCCTGTGAAACATCCAGTTCTGACCATAGGCGTCACTGGTGGTATTGGCTCTGGCAAATCTGCGGTCACTGATTTTTTTGCCGCAAAAGGCATCGCCATTATTGATGCAGACCTGGCTGCAAGGGTGGTGGTAGAGCCAGGCCGCCCCGCTCTGGCAGCCATTGCCGACCATTTTGGTCCAGAGATACTGACCCGGGAGGGAGTGCTGGACAGAAGGCAGCTCAGGGACATTATTTTCCAGGATGACGGGGAACGTCGATGGCTGGAAACGTTGCTGCACCCACTGATTGGTGAACAAATCATCCAGGAATTAAGCCTGGTGGAGTCCAGCTATGCCATTCTGGTCTCCCCTCTGATGATAGAAGCCGGCCAGATAGAACTGGTTGACCGGCTGCTGGTGATCGATATTCCGGAAACACTCCAGATCCAGCGTACCATGAACCGGGATCAGATGAGTGAAGAGCAGACCCGAAAAATCATCCAGTCCCAGGCCAGCCGGAAACAACGGTTGGCGAAAGCGGATGATATTGTGGATAACAGCGGTACACTGGAGCAGCTTCATACGTCGCTTGAAACCCTGCATCAGCGTTATCTTGACCTGGCTTCGAAGAAAGATGATGGAAGCAAGAGAGAGCAGTAACGTACTCTTCCCCTGGGGTATTAATGTAATGGCTCTTTTGAAAACCCATTTCAATCGTTTTGTTGAAACCGAATGCCCTTATAGATGTCCCTTACAGCAATGTTACAGCCCAGCTTTAAGGGGATGATATCTCCGGACTGGTATCGCCCTGACAAAGTAAACTCGCCACCTTTCCAGCTATACAACTGGGCAGCCTCTTTCACCGAATCAATCATCAGGTATTCACCCTCACACCGGCGCAGGGCTTCCCTGTATTCGTACCGTTTGGTGGTACAGTCAACCAGCCTTGTGGACTCACTTAATACTTCGACAATAAACTCAGGGTTTTCGCCAGACGTATTGTTCGTGGCAAGGTCACTGGCGCGGCATTGCACCCACAAGTCCGGGTAGCGATGTACATCCATCTGTTCCGTGTGTATCTCCAGGCGAAACTCCCCCATGTGAGCCACACACCCGGCCTCTGAAATCGTCTTCCCCAGAAGTTGCGAAAGGTTAAACAAAATGACTGAATGGAATGCCTTGACCCCGACCATCATGAATATTTCACCATTCACATATTCATGCCGGTGATCCGATACCTGCTCCATCGCCAGATACTCGGCCTCGGTGAAATGCTGCTTTTTAACTGCAGTCATTGGAACCTCTTACTTTAAATGCCTGACCTATTCACTTGATGCCGCACCATTATAGAGAATAGAAACATATAACCGGTTACTTTTCACCCTGATGCCCACTCTGACAAGTTTTCATGGGATAAAGCTGCCCGTTGTTCAGGGTCAGGGCATGGTCACAAAGATGCGCAAAGGCCTTTCGGTTACTGAGGATCACCAGCCCTTTGCCCGTCTCTTGGCAAAATGAACGAATGGCCTGGATAAAGCTGAGGCTGCTTTCATCACTGAGAAACTCAAAGGGTTCATCCAGTACCAGCAAATCCGCATCGGACAAAAAGACTCTGGCCAGCATAAAGCGCTTTCGCTCTCCCGAGGACAAGGGGATGATATCCGTGTTCTCAACCCGAAAGTGCAACCCTTCCTCAATCTGATTGATCTTCTCCGTCAACTGGACTTTCTCAAGGGCTTCTGCCACCTGATCCGCCGTAACCGACGTGCGCCCCATGGTCAGGTTATCGTACAGAGTTCCGGTGAAAAAGCGGTAATAAGAGGAGGAAAAGTGAATATGGCGACGCACATCTCGATAATCAAAATGCTCAATATTCAGGTGATTAACCAGCACCTGCCCCCCTGCAGGTTCGGCCAGCCCGGCCAGCAGACTGAACAGGCTGGATTTACCCGCTCCCGGCTTGCCATAAATATACAGGCTGTCTGGTAAATTCAGATCAATGTTAATGCCTTTCAAGTGAAAGTAACGATTCTCCGGGTAGCTGAAGGTCACCCCTTTCAGCTCCAGGTGTTTAATGCGGGTCAGGCAGAAAGCCGCCCCACGTTCCTCTACCGGTATCTGGTAAAAACGGTTCAGGTTATCAAACAGGGTTTTGATCCGGTTAATATTGAACAGCAGGTTGGTGATGGACGCATTGGAAATGGCTTTCGCCGCCAGCAATGAACAGGCCACCAGCTGTCCCATGGTCATCATGCCCTCAGCAACCCGCCAGGCGCCATAGCCGGTCACTGAGATCAGGGAGAGGAACAGAATCAGCATGGAGATATGATTGATATGGGCGGATATTGAAAAATAGTGACGGTGGTCGGGACGGTGGTGCTCAATGGTATCGGTGAAATACCGCTCCATACCGGCCATTTTGATAAAGGGCAGCGACTGCATGATTTCGTACTCAAACTTCCGTTTACGCCCTTCAAACGCATACCGGTCCTGTATGTATTTCCGGATTTTGGGTTGCAGCATCAGGTTGATTCCAATCACCAGCGCCATCGCCACCAGGGGGATGATGACCAGGGGGCCACCAAAATAGCCAATCAGAACCAGGGAAATCAGCAGAAACGGCGAGTCCACCAGAGCCATCAAGTGGAGCATCCCGATCATCTGACTCAGTGAGCGGCCATAGGTTACCAGCTGGGTCATAAAAGAAGCAGAGTCCGGCATGGCTGAAGGCTTCAGGTTGCAGAGCCTGCGGCTGAACTCATCGGACAGCTGGATTTCCAGCTGGTAAATCCGGTCACTGAGCAGATAGGAAAGCGCAGAGCGGTTAACAAACCAGATCAACACCAGAAACACCGCCATCAACACCAGTGATGACAGGATGCCCAGCAATCCATTGGGCAACACCTTGTCAAACACATTCATGTTATAGATGGGCACCACATACATCAGCAGGTTAGTGATCAAACCGGTCAGAACCAGGTACGCCCCGTCTTTCTCCGTCAACCGATGGAAAAACCAGCGTAGATCCTTGTGCTGAGGCCCCTCCTGATGCTCTGGGCTGTTCAGCTTTTCAGTACTGATCACCAGTACCGGGTGTTCAAGGCTGTATTTGGAGCGGGTACGGTCAAAATCACTGTTATGGCGAAGAATGATAATGTCGTGCTCGTGGTCGAAGCAGAACAACAGGTGATCCGTATCCAGCTCGACCACCTCCAGGCTCTCCACAGAGGCCTGCTCAACCAGAAAGTCCAGCTCTTCAAGGTACTCAATGGATTGCTCAAGAGTGAGTTGAGCACCGGACTCAGAGGTCTGGCGAAGCTTATTGCGGATAAACCCGATGCTGTGATCCAGCCGGTAGTGCTTTTTAAGGTATTCCAGAGCGCTGATAAAGCTGTCCGTGTTTACTCTGCACTCTTTATCCTTACTGTGATCATTCTCACTCGTTGGCATCCTTTCCTTCCCTTGAGTTAGTCCTTAAAACACAGCCTGCATATCATCCCCGGTTTCAATAAACACCAGATCAAAGGAGTCCAGTCCCAACTCCACCAGCTCAACAACCTGAATCCCATCTCCATCCTGGTCAACAACAGGTTCACCACTGGGCGAAGCCGCGGTATCAAAATGAAACGCCTGCTGACCCAGCACAAAACCACTGCTATCCACCTCGTGAAACACAATGGTCAGGTCATCCATAGAGAGACTTCCCAAGTCTGCACTCTCTATTGTAACGACCACTTGCTGACTTCCCTGACTGTCATCAAGATCTCTGAACAACAGCCCGCCTTTGCCCAACTCCGTTTCACCGCTGTAAAGCTCATATTGGTAGAGCCGTTCCGGGGAATCCTCCTCAATGCCCTCCTCAAGCAACAGGTCAACCTGAACCAGCAGCGACGCCTGGGTTTCGCTGTATACTTCATCCACTATGGATGCCTGTTGGCCCGGATCCCTGGGCATTCCTTCAACAGAAGCGGCCCCCTGAAGGGTTATTTCATAAGCATGATCGCCGGATCCAGCGGCAGGGTAATCCAGGGCACTGACAGCCTCGTTCTGGTCAAACCCCTGGTTTCCTGCCACCAGCAGGTAGTGCCCCTCGGGCAGGTCATTGACCGTAAATACAGGAACCGGCTCACCAGCCTCTGAGAGCATCGCTTCACCATGGCCAACCTCAACGCCCACCTGCCCCTCAGGGGACACACTGAATAACCGGTAAGACGCATACCAGGAGTCGCCTTCGGTGGTGTTGATCGACAGGGACAGTGGACCGCCTTCATGCACCAGTCCCCATTGATCCAGAGAACTGAAGCCATTCTCCGAGGTGATCTTTCCGGCAATTGCCCCGCCCAGTAAGCGCGCTTCATGAATATCCAACTGCCCCTGGGAGACACTCAACCGCTCCAGCCCAGAGCCCGCACCGCCATATTCAGCGGAATAAACCCGGACAGAGTCCAGCAATACACCCACGCCATCATTGACAGGCGCCTTGAATTCCAGGGTTGGCTGATTTTCAGAAGCCATAAACAGATAGCGGTAAGTCTGGAAGCCCAGGGAAGGGGAAAGCGTTTCGACTTCCTGGCCTTCAAACAGCAGCTGAACCTGGTTGGAACTGGCTGAGACTCCCCCTCTGGCAGAAAGATCCACTTCCATCAGAAAGTGATCGCCGGCATTGACAGGCAGAGACTTATACAGGTTGCCCGCATCGCCTCCATAGCCTTCCAGCTCTATCACATAGCCTTTATCACTGGCCACCCCATAAACACTGGTGTGGTTGACTTCCACAGCCCCTGACGCCGCAACGTTATCCGTACTCCATCCCCAGGCCGATGGATCTCTCCAGCCCCAGCCTGACACCGTCATCGCATGGACAGGAGATGCGTTGATAGAAAATGATGACAGAACCGGGTCTAAAGCTGAATTCACCCGATACGCAGAGGTCAGTTCAGCAACCTCCGGAGCAGCAATGGCAGGTACCTCAGGGATTGGATCAGGCAAAGATAATTCTATTTCCAGGGCACTGCTGTCAGTAGCCGGGCCACTGTTTACCGTGTAGGAAAACACCTCTTTAAGCTGATCCAGATCATAACGAACGGCTTCCACCTCGGCATCACTGAGCGCCCGGTTGTAGACCCTGACATCATCAATGCTGCCCTTGAAATAACCTCCTGCCTGGAGACCATCATGAAAAATATCAGTGGAGGGTGTACCGCTATCCATACTCGGCCCAGCTATGGAGACACCTCCGGGATGGTATGACAATGACTCTCCATAAACACTTCCACCGGCAAACGGCTGTCCATCAAGATACCCACTCAGCATCCGGTCCGGGTCATCCAGAACCAGCGCTACATGGTGCCAGTGGTCCACTGAAAGAGTGCTGATATCCTGGGAAACAAAATGACCAGACCAACCGGTGCTCTGGTTATACGCCCCTGCATATAACTTCAAATCGTCCAGATAAATGACGATTCCGTTACTCCCTCCTCCTTCTTCATAAAGCACCTGGTGACCGGTGCGATCATTATCCCCATCCAGCTTGAAAGCCAGGCTGATGGTTCTTTCGGACAAGGGAGTTGATGACAGGTTAATATCCACAGAAGCCGGCACCAGCAGCTGATCATCTATACCATCAAAGGTCACCGCAGCACCATAGAGCCCGTTGTCTGTTACAGAAGCCCCCGCCGTCAATACACCGTTTTCCTGCATCACACCAGACACCGCAGAGTCCATGGCAACATCGCCATCAACCTGATCAAAACGCCAGTGAGCGATAAGAGACTCCTGAAGCTGGCTGCTGGTCACAGACCGGGCAGACTCGGAAAGGGGCTCAGAAGTGTAGCTCCACTGACCTGAGTGGTGCATATTCAATACACCGTATTGTCCCTGCAGCGAAACGGTGCCAGTAGCCGACACCGTCTGCCCCTCCACTGAAACCAGTTGAATGAAAGAGTCAGAGTCCTGGTCATTGGCCAGAATACTCTCCTCCCCTATCAGTACCCGTCCACCCAGCAGGCTGGATGCGTTGTCTGGGCTCAATACAGGGGGAATATCCGGCTCCTGGGGAGCTGGAATCATAATCACGGGTTCAACCACCAGAGGCGCTGTGTCGATTTCTTCTGGTTCAGGGGCTTCATTTTGGCTGGAAAGGGAGTTGGTGACTGTGGCCGGGTTACTTACTGGGGATGATTCCGATGCCGGGGCCTCTTCACCCCCTGAGGATTCATCGCTTTCCTCCAACGATTCCGTTTCCTGGCTCTCTTCACTTTCGGAATCCTCTTCAGCGTCGGTCTCTTCTTCGGCTTCAGTACTTTCAGAAGAGGCCATGGCCTCAGCTCCTGCTGCAGTAATGGTTGCCGTCGCTGTTGCTGACGCAGCGCCTGCTGCAGATTGCTGTCCAGCCACACCTGCAGCCACTGATGAGCTCACGCCCCCCGGAACATTGGACTGTATCTGAACCGCCGATGGGCGGGCGGCCTTTTCTCCCACCTCCTGCTCATCTGGATCATCGTCTTCAGAGCTGCCAGGATTGAATCCACCCTCAAAGGAGGACAGTACAGTCATCATGTCATCCGCCTGAACGCGTTCTTCAACCACCCTCTCACTGATCAGCCCATCGGAAGAACCCAGCACGGTGGCCACCTGAAGCGTGGAGCTGACGCTCTCACTGCCCTGGGAAGACGATTTATTCAGGCTGTCATCGCTCATCCGTGAGCCCTCCTCAGATAAAACCGATAGCGTTCACACACCCATTGCGAAATAAACAGGATTGGATCAAATATGACCAATGTCGTGGAAGTGCTTGATCACCGGACTCATCAGATAACTGATCAGGGAGACATTGCCCTTTTCAATGGTTCCATACAGGGTCATGCCATATTTCAGGGGAAACCGGCGATCTCTGGATTCCAGGTAATGCCTGTCGGGAATCACCTCAACACGGTAATAGAGATCATTACCCTCCTCCTCAAGCCGGTCAACGCTGATCCGGCTGATGGTACCTTCCAGAAAGCCAAAAATGGTGTGATCGTAGGTATCCAGCCGCATGCGAACATCCGTGTCGGCCTTGATCATACCGATCTCACTGGCCGGCACATTCAGGGTGATCTTGTAAGGCTGAGGCGTATCCTCAATGATCTCCGCAAAGGTATCCCCCCGGCTGATAAACTTTCCTTCCTGAGAAAAATACACATGACGCACGACACCGGTCACTGGAGCCCGGACATAGGATTTTTCAATATAGTGTTCATAGAGCCGGATGCTGTTGTTCACATCTCGAAGCAACTCTTCATAACGCTCAATTTCAAAAACAATGCGCTCTTCGAACTCTTTTTTGACTTTAAGAAGATCTTTCCGGTCTCTGAGCATTTTCTGAATAGACTCAACGGTTAACATGGAACCTGCCGCATTTTTACTCACCAGCGCTTCCATGGCCTGTTTTTTCCGCTGATCAATGGCCACCAGTTCTTCAAGGTTTCTAATGCTGTCCTGATAATTACTGCTGATCAACAGAAAGCGCTCCACCTGCTTTTCCAGGCGATCGCCATCCGCACTCAGTTCCAACTGCTCTTCATCCAGCAGCGCCTGGAGAATCCTCAGTTTTTTTTCAGTGCGGGCTTTTTTGTCCAGAAAGATATCAAGATTGATTTTCTGCTCTTCATTATCCAGTTCAGCCAGGATAGCTCCTTTGGAAACCAATTCTCCTTCGGAAAAATGTATCTTCCGGATCACCCCATCTTCAGAAAAATCAGCGTGGGCAGGGGCAGTAAAGGACGTTACCTCACCATTGGCCCTGGTAAACACCTCCACCTGAACAAACAGGCTGACAATCAACAGCGCTGAAAACAGTAACCCACTGATTAACAAACCCTTTTTAGCATCCATAAGTCATTACTCCTCGTCCATTGACTAAGAGTAATCAACCAGCCTCAGGTTTTCTCTTCAGGGGGATTGGGCAAAAGTCG
The DNA here is from genome assembly GCF_057680865.1 of Endozoicomonas sp. Z74. Lineage (NCBI taxonomy): Bacteria > Pseudomonadati > Pseudomonadota > Gammaproteobacteria > Oceanospirillales > Endozoicomonadaceae > Endozoicomonas > Endozoicomonas sp. Z74. The sequence goes on along the minus strand of NZ_JBLYZI010000004.1, from coordinate 64,991 downwards.
AACTTTTAATAACAATTGGCTATATACCCAAAGGATTTCAAGTTGCTACGCGGCGGCAAAAGAGCGAAACCTTTAGGCCCTCGGGTTCCAGGAGCTTAGATTGACTAAGTGACTGGGGTGAGTGATTACCCTAAAGGGCATAAATGCAGCCAACAAAGTAGCAATTTGAAAGGCGACGGGTATAAAAGCTGAAACACGGTTTAAAGCCAGGTGGAGATACCCATGCAAAGCATGGGTATCTCAGTCAGAGCAGGTGGTTGACCACTCAAACCCCTGGCTTCCAGCCATTGGTGATGGGATAGCGCCGGTCCCGGCCAAACCCTCTGGGGGTGATGCGGACTCCCACAGGGGCCTGGCGACGCTTGTATTCATTGATATCCACCAGCCTCAGCACCCGATAGACCGTCTCACGGTCAAAGCCCTGCTCAACAATGGCGTCTGCACTCTGGTCCTGCTCAATATACAGTTCCAGAATCGTATCCAGCTCATCATAGGGAGGCAGGCTGTCCTCATCCACCTGATCCGGCGCCAGCTCAGCAGAAGGCGGACGGTCAATGACCCGCTGGGGAATCACGTAACCACGGGTATTCCGGTACTCAGACAGCTTGAAGACCAGTGTTTTGGGGACATCCTTGAGCACATCAAAGCCCCCGGCCATGTCTCCATAAAGAGTGGCATAACCCACTGCCATCTCACTTTTATTACCGGTGGTGAGCACCAGATAGCCCTTTTTATTGGAAATGGCCATCAGCATCACCCCACGGCAGCGGGACTGCAGGTTCTCCTCAGTGGTATCCCGACCCAGCCCGGCAAATTCAGCATTCAGGGTGTCCATAAACGCATCAAACATGGGTTCTACGGGCAAGACTTTGTATTCAACCCCGAGAATTCCCGCTTCCTCTGCCGCATCCTCCAGACTCATGTCCGAAGTGTAACGGTAAGGCATCATCACCGCCTGAACTCTGTCTTTTCCGAGCGCATCAGTAGCCACCGCCAGAGTCAGTGCCGAATCAATGCCCCCGGACAGCCCAAGCACCACCCCTTTAAAACCATTTTTATTGACATAGTCTCGAACCCCGGTGACCAGAGCATCATAGACCTGGGAGCAGTATTCAGGGACTTCTGAAACCTCCCCCGGAACAAACGACAAAGAACTTTTATCAAAAGCTACCGGGCACAGTGCTTCAGCAAAATAATCAGCTCCCGCGGCCAGGTCGCCATTACCATTCATGGCAAAAGAGCCCCCGTCAAACACCAGCTCATCCTGTCCACCCACAAGGTTGGCATACAGCACTGGCAGCCCTGACTCTTCACAGCGGTTGCGAACTACCTGATGACGCAATGTCTGTTTTTCCATATGGAAAGGGGAAGCGTTCAAACTGATAATCACCTCAGCCCCCGCTTCCTTCGCCCGGCGAACCGGCCCCTTGTACCAGAGGTCTTCACAGACCAGCAGGGCGACCTTTATTCCCTTGCACTCATAGACACAGGTTTCCCGCCCCGAGACAAAGTAACGCTTTTCATCGAACACCTGATAGTTGGGCAGATGCTGTTTGGCATAGCGGGCGATGATCTCTCCATCCCTTACCACCAGCGCCTGATTTTCCAGACCATGGGCACCACTGAAGGGAATGCCAATGACCAGGTCAATCCCCTTGACTACCTGGAGCCTTGCCAGTGCCTGCTCAAGCCTGACAATCAGGCTTGGACGTAACAGAAGATCCTCCGGCGGATAGCCGGACAGAGTCAGTTCAGGAAAAATAATAATATCGGCTTTCAGCTGATCCCGGGCTTGCTCGGCAGCCTCAATCACTCTGGTGGTATTCCCGTCAATGTCACCCACCACCAGATTCAGCTGGGCCATGACCATATTGAGATTTGCTGACATCGAAATACCCGATTACCCCTGGTTTATATACCGCCTATGAACGCTTAAAACGCATTCATCAGCGTATTCAATCAATCGAAAGGGGGGTATTGTCTTTCAACCAGAGGCTTTAGCGCAAGAGATGCTATCGCGCAAAAAAGCCATCTGTAAATTGGGGTTGGAGAAAGAGAGGCTACATCTCTGAACCAAAATCAAAGCTCATGCTATCGGCAGGCAGTTGCATGTACCCCCCCTGGATAAAGTCAACGCCACATTGCCAGAGAGGCGCCATGGCATCCGCACTTTCCACTCCGGGGACGATCACCTGACGGCCTTTTTTAGCCAACTTATTGATCAGCTTCTGTAACTCTTCGACTTTGCCGCCCCCGTCCAGATCCTGGGTAAAAGAAGCATCCACCTTGACCAGGTCTACATCCAGCCTTTCAATGGCCTCCATGGGGTGGAGGCTGCAGCCAAAGTCCCGGACAGCCGTCTGGCAGCCCATTTCCTTGAGCGTTTTAAAAAACAGCGGAGCCTCTTCAGCGTAGCGAACCAGGTTAGGCTCACTCAGTTCAACCACCAGGGCAGTGGTGGGAATGTTGGCCGTTTTCAAGGCCACTTTCATCCATGGCAGGAAAGTGTCGTCATTGATGGTAGCCCCCCCCAGATGCATGATTAATCGGGTATCCCGCCCCTCTTTCCGTTTAGCCATCAGGGCTTTGCTGGCCTGGATCACTTTCCAACGGTCCACTTTATTCCACAGAGGGGTTTTCTCAACCCGGCTCCGGAAACTGGAGGAGTTATGCTCCCGGCCCCGGGGGTCCGTCAAACTGAACGAGACTTCATAATACTCTTCACTAGAACCTTTCAGATTAACCACCGGCTGATAAAGCAATCTCATTTTGTTGCTCTTCATTGCCTGGCTGACCATGCCCGCCAGCTGTTTTTCCACAGAGCTGACTGGATTGACTTTTCGCTTCTGATAAAAGCAAAGCTTGCTCCCTCCCTGTGCCAGAGCCTGGGCCGATGCATGCCGGGCCTGTACCAGAAGGGTTTTGGCATCGTTCGTGGTATCGTTCAAAACAATGGCACCCAGGCTGATTCGAACCTCAAAACGATGTTCATCAATAGTGACCTCACCGGCCACCGACTCAAGAATGCCGTCGGCCACCTCCTGAACGCTCTGTTCATCATCCGCTTTCAGCAAGGTCATAAAATGCCCTCCTCCCCAACTGGCCACATGGTGCTCTATGCCCAGGTGCCCACTGAGTCGTTGAGCCACGGCCTTAAGCAGCTGCTGGCTGACCTGCCGACCATTCTGGTCCACAATCTCCTTCAGGTTCTCCAGGCTGACACAGCACAGGGCGGCTTTCCCCTTGCCTGAAATAACTCTCTGAATGGCTATATCCAGCTCCGTTTCAAACTGCTGTTTATCAAACAGTCCGGTCTCTTTATCCGGAGCCGACTCCACAAGAGCACTCTGAGCCAGAGGCTGCTCACTTTCCTGTTGAAGTGTCCTGACCTGAAGACTGAGGGTGAACTCCCCTTCAAACGACGTGGGCGATACAACCGCTTTCACTGGAACCTCAGCACCGCCATCGGTCGTCAACGGGCATTGAATCACAGCCAGTGCCTGGCCACTTTCCTCTATTCCCGTTAAAAAAGCGTCCACATCTTTCTGGTCACTGCTGGTCACCAGATCTGTAAACGCCCTGCCAACCAGCGTTGATTTTTCATCCTGTCCGATCAACTCGGCAAAAGCCGGATTTGCATACTGGATATGCCCGCCACTGATGTAGACAACCGCATCAATCTGGTCATCCAGAAGCACTCTGCGTTGCTTTTCCGATTCATGCAGGGCAACACTCATTAACCGATGCTGGCGACGGATCTTCAGGTCATCAAGCTCTTTAAGGGCCACCGTTAACAAATAGTCATCATTGTCCACCGGAATAACGGCCCGGGCCCCCTGTTTAATGAGGGCAAGTGAATCCGGTTCATCATCAGGTTCTTCTGGATTGAAGCCAGAGAGAAGGATGCTTGGCAGGTCAACTCCCTGCTGGTTGATGTAGTCAAACACCTGGGTAAGACTGAGATCCTCTGGAGGCTGGGCGATCAGGAGAAGGTCCCACTTCTGCTGCTCTGACAATGCCCCTTCCAGATCTTCCAATGAGCGGATCTGATGCCCCCGGGTAGCGTGCCCGGCTTCACGAAAGACATTCAGCAGCGCCTCAGCATCATCGGAAGAAGAATCAATGATCAAAAAACGGATTGTACTTTTGTCCTGCCCCATGGCTCCAGCGTCCCCTGCCATCCTGAATAAACACAGCATTTAATTACAGCAATGACTATCAGCCTGTTTGATTGCGCACGGATAAATAGCGCATGGAAGGGGTATCGGCACTACAGGTCAGGAATAAAATCCTTTTCACTGCCAGGCACTGGCGGGCGTTCGCGCTCCCAGACTGTTCAGAGTCAGATTACCATCCGGTGCCTGCATTCCCTGAGGAATGGCCGTCAACAATACACAGCGATTGATAGCCTGGGTAGCACAAACTGACGCGGTGATTTGATAATGCCCTCCTTCAGAACTGACCGTCCCAGTGGCCGGATCTACGGTATAACCCAGCGCGGCCAGGTCGACACTGTAGGAAAGCTGCTCGGTAAAAAAACGCTCCTGCTGCTGCATGATCTGCATCAGCATGGCAATACCTTCACTCCTGCGGGTCTGGGTGACATATTCCCGGTAGTTGGGGTAGGCCAGGGTGGCCAGAACACCAATAATCGCCAGGGTGATCAATAATTCAATCAGGTTAAATCCCTTGTTTTTATATCGGTAATGCTTCAACGGTTCTCCCTCCAGAAGCTCCGGTTAACAGGTACTGACCCTATGCTTTCCAGCGTATCCTGAAAACATTCAGTTCCTACACAGATTTCAGACTTGTTTCCCCGGCTCATAATGGCGGGCTCGGGAGCCAGGGTGGAGTGTTTAAGCAGCTTCTTCCGGTTCGACTTATTCAGTGAGCCGGTATTGCCAAGATCACCAAAATTAAACACCGAACCAGCATTTTCAATATCCACTGCGTAAAAATAATTTAATCCCGGGTTGGATGAACAGGCGCTTCCCGAGGCCGTATTCACCGCAAAGGAGTTGAACAGCATGATCCCCCCAAAAATTTTCGCATTGCTGAGGATTTTCTCTCCAGGTTCTTCCAGCCTGATAAACCAGCCATTGCTGTTATTCAAGCTTCTCAGTGCCACCTGCTTCTGGGTATCGCTGCCTTCCTGAATCACATTTGAGGTGGCATCGTATAAGGTGGATTCTGTTACTACGGCCCCACCGGCATAGTTGTAACTGGTGGGAGGCTCATAAATATGCGGATCCCGAATCACGTACATCCGGTCATTCACAGAAGTATCCAGAGGGCTGTGCCGAAGCCCTGTGCCCACTGCTATGTTCAGATATTCAAACGTCGATGAAACACTGATATCCGGTGACTGAAAGAATCGCCGGGCATCAGCCGATGAAGAGCCGGAAACACTGGCGATCACCCCACCCCTGGCAAAACTTCCCGCTCCGGCATTCCCTTCATTAATGTCAAACCGGATAATCTGTCCGCCGGTATCTGTGGCAAAAAAGTAGTCTGTCAAGCCATCCTGATCGATATCTACCAGGGACAGCTCCGCCGGTATGCTGTAACGCATATTGGCAATGTTCAGGTCGGAGTCACTTTCAGAAGCACGCCAGAGCAGCTCTCCTGTTTCTGCATCAACCATGAAGACAGCATTGCCCACACTGTTCGGTTGAAGGCTTGATCCCCCCGCCAAACCTGAAGAGCCTGAAGAAGAGGATGACTGGCTGTTGGCAGACGCTATCTTGACGACCGAAATATTTTCCGAGTTTATAATACCACCCAGGCTGTTATTGCCTCTGGGGTCCTGGGCATGAAACTCCAACCGGGGGTTGGGCTGGTCAACGGTGACATCATAGGTGTACCGAAACCAGCCATGGGCAGGCCTTGAAATCACATCCAGCCATTGATTGCCAAAATACACGTAGATCATGGAACCAATGCCAGGATCATGCACCCGCGCCGAGTAATCAAAGGTAATTCGAACCACATCCCCAGGGTTGGCATCAATATACTGAAAAATGTTTCCGGTATCGTTATGGTCTGCTTCCAGCTCAATGGCGATCGCCGACCCCAGCCCGCTACCGTAGGTTGCTGCAGGCAACGCTTCTATGGCCTCGGTGGCATTATCCGTCTGCCAACTGGGCAGCAAGAGGTTTGTGCCCAGACTGGAGTCCGCAACGGAAAAATCAATGGCGGGGTCATAGCCTCCCCCAAACAACAGCACATCCCGGTCGCTGCCATTCCATTTTACTTTTGCCAGTTTCATGGCAGACCAGGTCTGTCCCAGCAGCCCGAAATCACCGGAGGTATTCCCGCCATTATTGGTATTGCCACGAAGCACCCATTTCAGAACGGGGTTGCTTCTGTCCGTCACATCCAGGGCATAGACATTATTACCGCCCCTTCTCATGGTTAAGTAGAGATAGGCATGCTCTCCCGGTTCCGCGGTACCGTTGTTGGAGCGGAGAATTTGACCGTTGCCGTTGACATCATTAAGCCAGGCAGTAATCGGGCCATCCAGCCCATAAATTTTATTCTGGGTGTCCCTGGGCTCAGGAATTACATACTGGACACGTGTTCCAAAATTATTGAAAAAACCGTGATTTACCGTCAGTTCATACTGACTCCAACTGGCACCATCAGTGGAAATCTGCAGCGTTTTCCCACCATTAGTTACATTAACCTGCCGCTGGATCAGCTGCCCCAGGTTTTCCAGAATATCATAGCGCCCGGGGGTGACTTCCATGGTCTGAGCCCCCGAGCCTTGAGCAAACTCCGCTTTCAAAATCCGGTTAAGATACATTTTTACCGTGTAGGAACTGCTTCCCTGAACATTGAACGTTTCAGAGATGGTCCAGGCATTATCCTCTACCCCTCGGTAGCGGGTCAGGTTTCCCAGAAGGTCGTCCGGAATAAAGGAAAACTCAGTGGTTCCATTGTCGGCATTGATGGCATACAGAAAACCATCATTGGTGGAAAAATAAACCGTTTTATCATTGGGATAATAAGAAATAGCCTGGGGCTGGGTGTGTAACGGATCACCCACAGTTATCCGGTTATCCGTGGAAGAGCCGTTGGTATTGTCATCGTCCACATCCACCCCGCGGGCCCAGCGAATAATAGTATCCCGGTTATTACTGCTCAGAACCCCTAGTTTTCCCAGGGTAATGCCCGAATTACTTTCATGAAATCGGTTATGTGTGGCGGAGAGTACCTGATTATTATCCCCTCCCAGGTTGGTAAACGCCGGAGCAGACTGGCTTCGGTTTTCAGCCATTCCCCCGGCCTCCACCGTGCTGCCATCAGGGCTGCTACTCCAGAAACTTCTGGCGGAACTGTTGAAAAATCCGGTTTCCGGATCAATGGCCAGTCGGCCATCGGCATCATAAATCTGATTATCATCCCCCAGCCGGTAACGCTTGAGGTTTCCTTTCCAACGGGTGCCGTCCACCGGTTTGAACAATACAAAATACACATCGTCTGCGGTTTCAAGGGAGTTGAAAGCACTGGTGCTGGTCGCTGGCGAGGTAAAGGTAGTGGCATCAGCCCGGATTTTTGCCATGATGTCCGCCAGGGCATTATCCAGCTGCACTTCGTCCAGGGCACTGTAAAACGCCCCACCGCCATTCTCTGCGGCACTAAGCATCAGTGCTTCCGGGGCAGCACCAAAGCCGGCAATGGTGTATATCTTGACATTCTGGTTACCGGTCAGATCGGTTCGAATATCGGTATTAAACAGATACCAGGCCATTTCATCGAAGCAACTGTCCACATGGCTTGACTCCCCTCCACTGCAGTTATGGTTTAAGGAGGGAGGTATGGCTCTGCCACTTAACAACCCCTGAATCAGGCCGTTGGCATGTCCATCCCGCCATGGATAGCCGTCGGTAAAATAGATAATGTTGTTTTTCTGGCATTGATTAACCACTGGCGGGCTATAGCGCCCTCCGGACAGAGCTTCTGCAGTGCTTGCTCCGCCGTAATAGGGCGTTTCACCCCTCAAATAGCGATAGGCTTCGTAAAGAGTTTCCACCAGAGGAGTAGCACCTACATTTGGAGAGTAGCCCGCCACAATCTGTAATGCCTGGGTTCGCCTGTCCTCTATAGGCAGGACAGCAAGGTCCACTTTGCCTCCCTGGGTGCTGGGATCAAAACTCATCAAACCGAAATTGATATTCTCTGCAGTGGAGATAAAGCGGGTCATGGAATCCTTGGCAGCCGTCATCCGCGTGAAGCTTCTGCCAAATTTGGTTCCCGCAATGGCCCCCATACTCCCGGAGTTATCCATTACAAAAACCACATTCCCCCTGATCGCCTGATCCAGCTCCTGTACAAATAAATCAATATCCTCAGCCTCTCCCAGAACAGACCAGCCGAGAAAAATAACAGGTAGGGCTCGAAGAAAGGCTCTCATTGGTTCCACAGTCCCTGTGAAAATCATTAATTCATCAATATTCTTAAAGCACGGGTTGTACCTGGACGCCAGGTCACCGTTCCCTCTTTACCATCAACATACCCCAATTTCTGAAATAATGAAGCCCCTTGGACGTTATCGATTACCAGCAGATCATCAAAATAGAAGACCTTTGCCGGACAGAAACGGCATTTGTACGCCTCAATGATACCGGTCGTTTTTGTTGAAAAAATCACTTCCAAGCGTTCAAACTCGCTGGCATCTTCCACAACGGTGTCTTCCGCCCAGGCACTGTATAAGGAGCTGGCGACGGCCATGCAAACCAAAAAACACCGTGATACACGATTCATTCCATTAACCTTATTGTCTATGCCAACAACTTCTCTTGATGACTATGGGATACAGCAACTATTTTTCCTAAAAGAGTATCGGCAGACAACACTATTAATAAAAAATAGAATCAGGCAGGTTCCGACATAACAGGATCAATAAAAGAGTCATTAGCATTAGCATTTTGACGAGCATTCATAAGGAAATAACGGTTCAACAATACCCTGAAGCCAAATCTGATTTACCGGTTTTCCCTCCAGAAGCTCCGGTTCACGGGCACGGCCCCGATACTTTCCAGGGTATCCTTGAAACACTCAGTCCCCACACAGATTTCAGACTTATTGCCTCTGTTCAGAATCGCCGGTTCAGGAGCCAGGGTAGAGTGTTTAAGCAGCTTTTTACGATTGGATTTATTCAGTGACCCCGTATTCCCCAGGTCGCCAAAGTTAAATACTGAACCTGCATTTTCAATATCAACCGCATAGAAATAATTCAATCCTGGGTTAGGTACACACTCGTTTGTACTTGCCGTATTCAATGCAAATGTATTGAACAAAAGAATACCCTTGAAGATATTCGCTCTGCTGAGCACTTTTTCCCCAGCCTCCTCCAACTGAATATACCACCCATTACTGCTATTCAGGCTATTTATAGCAGCCTGCTTTTGCGAGTCACTCCCCTGCTGAATAATATTAGTTGTCGCATCATACAATGAGGCTTCAGTAATAACTGAATTACCTGAGTAGTTATAATCTGTCGGAGCAACATATATATTTGGATCACGAATAACGTACATTCGATCATTGACAGCCGTATCAAGTGGAGAGTGTCGAAGCCCGGAGCCTACTGCAATATTCAAGTACCCAAATGTACTGGACACACTGACACTTGGCGTTTCAAAAAAGCGTCTGGCCTCTGATGCTGAGGTACCGGACAATTTTGCGATCACCCCGCCACGGGCAAAACCCGATGCTCCGGAGTTACTCTGATTAATGTCAAACCGAATGATCTGTCCACCCATATCCACAGCATACAGGTAGTCAACCAACTCATCCTGGTTGATATCAACCACGGCAATCCCTGCAGGAATGCTGTATTTCATATCCGAAATATTCAGATGTGAACCACCGTTCGAGGCACGCCAGAGTAATGTCCCTGTCTCAGCATCAACCATAAATACAGCATTGCCAATATTGCTATCCTGAATCGAAGTCTGAGAGTCAACTGAAACATCGTAGCCACCTCCAAAAAACAACACCTGACGCTCACTTCCGTTCCATTTGACTTTTGCCAGTTTAGGTTCCGACCATGTCTGCCCCAAGTAACCGAAATCACCACTTGGGTCAGTCAAGTGATTATTATCAATATCCCCCCGAATAACCCACTTTAAAACAGGGGCTGCTCTTTGAGTCACATCCAGAGCATAAATATTATTCCCACCTCTGCGCATGGTCAGGTAAAGGTATACATGTTCGCCAGGTTCTGGAGAGCCATTTTTTGACTGGAGAAGGTGTCCATTGCCATTAACATCATTGACCCATACAGCTAATGGACCATCTAACCCATAGGGCTTGCTGAAACTTCCTGAAGGTTGATTGAGTACATACTGTACATCAATCCCCACAATGGTAAACAAGCCATTTGTGACAGTTATTTCATAATCATCCCAGGAGCCACCACCATCCGTTAATTGAACGGTTTTACCACCATTAACCACTCGAATCTGAGGGTTGCTGATATTGCCCAGGGTGCCATGGCCATTATACCTTAAGTTATAACCACCAGGGCGAACATTAAGGTTTCTTGTGTACCAGCCTTCTGGGAAGTTATCAACCCCTACAATCTCCATGCTGTGCCAGATACCCGATTCCTCAGTTACCCGAAATGTTTCTGGCAACCTTACACCTGAATCGATCTTGTCGAGCCCCCTGTACACCGACAGGTTTGAAAGCAGATCTTCTGGAATAAATGAAAACTCAGTACTGCCATCTCTTGCATTAACCCCGTAGAGAAAACCATCATTAGCAGTAAAGTAAATGACTTTATCATCAGTAAAGTAATTGATGACCTGAGGTTGGGTATGCAGTGGGTCACCAATACTTTTTCGATCATCCACCGTTGAGCCATTCCCATTTTCGTCATCGACATCAACGCCTCTGGCCCATCGGATAACATTATTACGATCTGTGGAGTTGGATACCCCAAGACGCCCCTGGGTAATTAATGCATTGTTTTCATGAAAACGGTTAGAAGAAGCAGAAAGCTCTACATCAGTAGAGCCACTGATGTTTGTATAGGCGGATGAATTCTGGCTTCTTTTCTCAGCCATCCCGCCCAGTTCAACCGACTTTCCATCTTCAGCACTGCTCCAAAAGCTTTTTGCATTTTCTCTGAAGAATCCTGTATCAGGGTCTATAGCCAACTGTCCATTTGCATCATAAATCTGGTTATCATCCCCAAGGCGGTAACGTTTTAGATTTCCTTTCCAGTTAGTGCCTTCTTCAGGTTTAAACATTACATAATAAACATCTTCAGCAGTTTCCAGGGAATTGAAAGCACTGGTGCTTGTAGCCGGAGCTGTAAAAGTAGACTCCTCAGCCCTGACCCTCGCCATAATGTCATTAAGAGCATTATCCAGGTCTTCTGAACCGGCGGCATCGTAGTATTGACCACCACCAAAACTGGCAGTTGACCTCAAGATGCCGGGCGGTGCACTGCCAAAACCTGCGATCGTATATGTCGTAGCATGTTGATCACCCGCAACAGATGAGCGAATATCCTGATTGCGCATGAACCAGGACATCTCATCAAGACAATCACCGCTTGAGCAGTTGAAATCCAACCCACCAGGTATTGAAAGCCCTGATATCAAATCTCTGACAGCTTGCTGCACAGACGCACTGGCCCAACCCTGACCGTCAGTAAAAAGAATGATGTTGCTTTTCTGACATTGATTAACGATAGGTGACTGAAAGCTAGAACCAGCAAAAGCACTCCCTATACTGGCACTCCCCCCAAAACGTGCGGATAAGCCTGCCAGATAACGATATGACTCATATAAAGAACCAACCAGTGGAGTTCCACCTGATGCAACATAGTTGGAAATAACATTTAACGCTGCCTGGCGCCCTGTCTCCACATTTTGGGCCGCAAAATCGACCTTTCCTCCTTCGCCACTGAAACTCATCAAGGCAATATTGATGTTCTCGGCACTCTGAACAAACCGACTGGCTGCTGCCTTTGCCACATCCATCCGAGTAACAGTAATCCCTCCCCCTGAATTGACAAGAACCCCCATGCTTCCAGAAGTATCCATGATAAAAACAACGACTCCACGTTGATTATCAGGGATCTCTTTGACAAATAAATCGACATCTTCGGCAAAGGCTCTGCCAACAATGCAGAGAAAAATAATCATCCAGATAAAACGATGTAAGCCCACTGAAAACTCCATTTAAATAGAGACTATTCAAAAGTTCGGCCAAATCCTCAAGGCCTGAATCGTGCCAGGCTTCCAGGTAATCACTACCGCTTTTCCTTCGAGCGTTTTCAGTTTACTAGACACAGTATCAGTGCCCGAAACCAGCACATTGAGTTTATGGTTAAAAACGAGGCTTTTTGGGGGGCAGGTTGGACACTCATAAGCCAGTAAAATGCCTGACTCTTCATTGGCAAATTGAATGTTAACTTTGTAAAACTCCTCTCCTTCCTCCACAGGCTCCACGGCACTGAGAGGCATGACACTCATAATTACAACAATGATAAAAAAACCAGTCCACCTCATGCTGCTACCTATTTCTGAGTGATATAAATCACACTCATCGTCTGGCTGGAGCGGGCCCCTGTACTCTCAAGAACAGCCAGGCTGTCAATTTCAAACGCCATCCCCTTGAACTTACCAACACTGTAACCAACGGGAGGGGGAACTTCTCCGGTAAAACGAAGCGTGGCCGTCTGGCAGGGCTGATTGTCCACAGTACACCCTGTGGGATACATATGTATCGGCAAAGTTTGTTCACCGGCAAGAGCATTGCTGAAGAGATTGGGATTGTCTTCCAGATAATCCATCTGGGCTTCCAGCTCACTGTAGGCGGTCTGATACACCTGAAGTGTCCGTTGCTCGTTACTGACGGTGATTTCCTCAAGAATGGCCATCTCCATCACAAACAGCCCGGAAAACACCATCACCAGCATGATGATCATGGTCATCAACAATATGGAGCCACGCTGTTTTTTTGGCTGCCCCTCCATAACCTCCGGGCTTTTCCTGAAAATCGACATCTGCCTGTTGTCACTGTCCATAGCAAGAGTCCATAAGTGCTTTTCCTTTCAGGCCCTCTATCAAAGCCCCGTATTATTCAACTTGATTGCGGTGCTGTAGGCGTATCTCGGTGTCCGGTCTTCGAAAGATAACGCCCCGCTGTTCAATACATCGTAGGTTCGGATTCTGAGGTCAAACACCCTGCCCTCCTGGCCGGCACTGACCAGAACGCCCACACGCATACTGCGAACATCCCGCCAGTTGGATACCGCATCAGCAGTCACATACTGGTTGACATTGTCGGCCCCTCCCGGAGCCAGCCCATAAACGGCCTGAAGCCTTTCAACCCCCTGCACTAACGCCAGCCCGCTCCCCCTGGGAGAGGCCGTGACCGGGTCATACCCCCGGCAATAAAGGGTGCTGATATTGTTGTTACCGGGGTCGGGGGCAATATAGTAGACATCAGCCGTCATCCCCTTTGCGGGCACAGCATTCCCCTCACAGTCTGTGCCTGTTGTCGGCTCATACTGTATGGCCACTTGATCACTACTGGATCCCCCTCCATCAAAGGTACAGGTGGCCACACCATTGCATCCCCCTAAATAGAAAGGTAATGGGCTTTCAACCCCGGGCTGGGAGCGATATCCCGCTCTTCGAAGCTCCCGGCTGAGCAGATAAAGACTGTGTCGACCATTCTCCTGAGCCGTGGCAAGAAACTCATTGAAATTGGCCGATTGGGTGTTACTGACCATCAACTGCAGAAAGCTACCGGTAATCAACAGGCCAAGAACCAGTGCCAGCATTAACTCAATGAGGGTAAAGCCTTTCTGTTGTTCGGACAGGTTTCTGGATGGGGTATCGAGTCCTTTCAATCCCTGTTCTCTCATGGTCAGTTTCGCCTCATTGCCAGCGTCAGCTGTTGTCTTGCCGAATAGGGCCCTCCAGTAGCCCCCCTGGAATCCCATGAAACGGTGACGGAGATTTGTGCCCCAACCCCACAGGGGCTTGCACAGTCAATACTCATCTGCTGATTGATCACTGTGGCGTTCCGGCACATCAACTCAAAAACATCGAATCTTGCCATCTCTCCCGCTGAACAGGTGGTTCCTATGCACTGTTTGGGTGGAGCGGCACAATAAGAAGTCAGATCAGCACTGGCTGCAGTGGCTGTGTCCTGGTAATCGCCGGAGTCCAGGCCAGGAAAGTTCACCTTGATCCGTTCATTGGCTGCATGGGCCAGCCAGACGGCCTGGGATCTCTGAACACTGTCATGATTCACCCGGATAGCCTGGCTCTGCATCCCCGCCACCCCCAGCACACCACTGACAAAGATCAGAACACTGATCATCACTTCAATCAAACCAACACCGGACTGAGCTCTTTTCGCAGCATGTCTCTGCAAAAAGGCGGTGCCTTTTTTACCGTCAGGGTTGAGGGTTTTCAGGGTCATCACAATCTCCCGTACTAGATGATTTTCTTATCTGCCCAGTCACTGAAACCGAGACCATTCGAAGAGGAGCGGCTTTTCGGCCAATGGGGCACATATCAAACATCCCGGCACTGACAGGACTTCCCCGGGGAATGAACGTCAGCCTTGAAGCATTGCTCCAGGTGATTCGAACCGGAGTGGTCAGAGGACTGTATATCCGAATCACCTCTTCACCGGGATCCACCAGATCATCATTATTGGGATTGGTAAACATCATCCAGCCGGCTGCCCAATTGGCTCCCCCATCACAGGTAACTCCGGTAGTAGACTGGCAAAGGCTGACCAGCTCCCCGCGCTTGATGGCTTCACTGCGAGCTAATGCGGTACTGGCGTAAATTCGCTGATTGAGATAATCCAGCTTGAACGACTCCACCAGGTTGCTCAAAGGCACCGCCATGGCAGCCATGATACCCAGCAGAATGACACCAATCAGGACTTCGATCAGGGTAAACCCTTTATTGGCCTGCTTTTCACCCAGGTGACGGGCACACACTGCTTTTCTTACGCTATGGACATTTGCGCTGGATAATCGTCTGCTGAAAAAAACAGAAGTCACTGGATTAAAGCCCCAAGACACCCTTCCACTCCCTATTCATTAACGCCTTCCTTAAACTTAGGCACAGGCCGATGCCCAAAAAATCCTGGAGGATGGGCGGTTATAAACCGGGGATGAGAAAACAGCAGGAACTTTAGAAAGTCAGAAAACCGACATGAGGGATTTGGAAAGTGCGGTTGTTATTTCCAACACTGGGCTGGAGACTGAACCCCCTGATGATTCAGGGTCATAACAGTACAACCGGAATCCCCCACCTGCAGGCCGGAACTCAGCGCTGTGGCGGTAAGAGTATATGAAGCAGTGTCGGCTACCACGCTGAGTGTATAGTACCCCTCGGGAGAGGCGCTTCCCCCCAGGTTACTGACCTGGTCCGTGTACGAATGATTGACCGAAAACCAGCGCTCCTGGCCTGCTGCTGCTGAACTGAGGGCCACCCAGGCATCGCTGCGGCGTGTTTCATTCATATACTGCCGGTAAGTGGGATAAACAATTCCAGCCAGAATCGCAATAATGGCCAGAACAATCACCAGCTCCGTTAATACAAAACCACTCCGTCGTCGATTGTCCATTCTGTCCACATCCCTTCTGTCCACATTTATAGTGTTCAGCCTCTCTAAAACGGAATATTAAAAATCTGCCACCAGCTCTGGCGCCCTTCCGAACGGACACCATAATGGAGCTCTGTGGCGGTAATGCTGCCACCAGCCCCCTGAGTAACGGCTGAATGACGACCGCCTTCCCCCTGATGAATCACCGGAGAAGAGGCATAGCCCACGCCCAGGCGAACTCTGTCCAGTCCGCGTTCTGCTTCCAGATCATCCACAGGGACACTGCCAAGCAATGGGACATCCGAAGCCGTACCGGTTAAATAGTGAACGGCATGGAGAAAGCTATTGCCATCTACGGAACAGCTGTTGGCAGGAGGCTGATACTCCGTAAAAAGAATGAACTGATAGAGGGCCGTCGCCTGGTTGACGTTTCGCCCTGAAGGCAGTGAAGCCTCATAGGCCAGGGGGCGTTTCCAGCCACTCCTGGCCTTAACCGTCTCCTGAAGCGCTGCAAAACTGCCAACAGGGTTGGAATCCACATAAAAAGGGGTGTAGGTATTTCCGGATTTTTTGCGAACATTGCCATTACTGAGCACTTCCACATCACCTACATTTACCAGATTCCCCTGGCTGACAGTAGCCCAGGTAAACTGTCCGGAACTGTTCAGGGGTTCCTGAATCCCGTAAAAGTCATTGGCCGTGGAGTCCCTGTTATCGTTCACAGTCATCAGGCGACCGGTTCCTGAGTAAACCCAGTAGCTGTCCTGATCCGCACGGGTTAAAGGCGGTGCTTGCACAGGCTGCCCTGTGTCCAGAAATACCCCCAGAGTAGAGTTGCCAACCTCAGAATACAGGCGCAATCGCATCAGCTTACCGCCCAGGCTGGCACCACCAGTCTCAACAGTCCCGAAATAGACCGCATCGTCCTGAAAGTCATTATCCCAGTCCACCACCGTCATATCACCGGCATAGCTGCTTGCATAGCTGGTAACCATTGGGTCAAATCCCGTGACAAACTGCCTCTGATTCAAGTCATAAACAAACAGCCGCATATTCTGGTCCGACTTTCCCTGATCAAGGGCTCCTCTTAACGCAACCTGACCAGTGCCCGCGGGCCCGGAACCAAATACAAGATACCAGTCGTTTTTATCAGGATTTGACCAGTCGGTTTCACCACTGGCGCTGACTCCAGGCACTCTTCTTTTAATGAGAGCCGGTTTTGAAGTGGTCAGCCCCAACCCGGAGTGAGTTATTTCAGCCATTAGCACAGGTGGCTTTTCCGGATTAGTAACATCCATAACAACATAGGCCGAACGCATAGTACGACTGTTACCGTTTACCGTAACATCAATGGCTCCGCCTCCCAGCCGCATACCCATTACCAGTAACGTCCCCCATCCCCCGGGGTGGTCAGCATCCGCCTCAAAAATATTGGCATCAAATACCAGCGGCTCGGCATCCATGTAATAGACATGGGGGTAGTCCACCTCCCGTAACCAGCGAAGATGGGGCAGCAGATTCATTGGGGCATAAGCCCATAGCTCAGAGCCCAGGGGGTGCTGAACCTCTCCATTGCCTCCGGTGCGCAGATAACTGTGAGTGCTTTCATCCCAGAAACCACCGTTAAAGGCATGAAGCAAGCCGTCATTGGCTCCGACATACAACACATGGCGCCGATTAAGATACTGGTTTCGGAAGGCCTTATAGCTGCTGTCATTGTAATAAGCGTCAAAACGGCTATCCGGTGAGGTCACCAGCCGGGGAGTTGAGTGCACCACATCCCCCAGCCGCCACACATCCAGAATTCCATCCCCGTTGTAATCAATGGTTCTTGACCGGGCTCCGGTTTGCTCTTCCCCCCTGATGTAGTTCACCAGGTTTAATGCCTCGGACTGAGGTAATCCCAGATACCCCTCATTTCCATTACTGCCTGAAAACGTATCGGTAATAAAAGGAATCGTCTCATTATCATCTACTTGCTGGTCATTATCCTGATCCAGCCAGGTAAGAATGTGCCGACCTCCTGAGGCCTGCGCACTATAGGTTCGCTGGCTGGTCAGATTGCTCAGCTGGGACAGCTGGTCCCGGGCATCCCAGATGGAGGCCAGAGAGGATAACGGTTTCAGCGCACCCTCCGTGGTTTTTGTGAGGCCATTGTCCTCTGAGGTAAACCTCTGGACCTGGGTTTGCCCGGCATTGGGATCAAAAAACAGTTCAACAATTTTGTCCGTGCTGTAATCATCCAGCCGGTCATTCCCATTACCGTCTTCACGAAGGTGTCCTTTGCTGTCCACGAACAGAGAGTGCAACAGTCCCCCCCAGGTAACGGTTTTACCATTTACCTCCAGACTCGGCTGAAACAGAGCCTGATAGAGGGCTCCGGTTCCCGTTGAGTTATTGGCAAACAGAGCGGTGTTGGTTGCTGATGACACCCGGCGGGAAATATCAGAGAACACCTGATCTAACTGGCTCTCAAGCATTGCCGGATTTCTGGAAAAAAAGTAGTTATCCGGCAAACCGTCGGCTCCCAGAGCCCCTGACAGGTTGTTCCGGTTATCCCACTCCCGGTGGTCTCCGGAGTCCGCCGTACCGTCGCCATCCCCATCATGACCAGGGGTACCATCACCATCAAGGTCACTGAATCCACCGTACTTTGCCGCCAGAAATAAAGGTTTCGGTAAAACACCTGCCGCAACGCCAACAGCAGTAAAGTCGTTGACAGACCAGGCTGATGATCCTTTATACACATAGCTGCTCTGCAGACCATCATTACCACTCCCTACTCCAGTCAGGGTATAGGAAAAGCGCATATTCAAACCGGCGAACACACCATCTACCTGAACGGCGAGGCGAACCTCATCCGAAGTAAAGTTAACGGTATTCAAGGTGCTATCCGCTGTCTGATTACATTGAGAACCGACACAGAACTTTATGCGGGATGACGCATCATAGTCATAATCATTCCCCCACAGAGAATCCTCCCAGGTAAACAACAACGAACCTTCTACCACCTTGCCAGAACCATCCTGTACCAGCTGCTCCACCACCACATCAGTCAGGGTACAGTCGCTACCACTGCCGGAAAAATTACCACTGCCACTACCAAAGTTGGAGCTGGTCTGACAGACCGGCTGAAACGTCACCGGCCTGCCATTCACATCCAGGGTAAAGCCCGGCATGGACTCAGCCAGCTCCAGGGCGTAGGTGCGCACTTTCTGGGTTCCTTCCTGGCTTGTCAGGTCCGTCTTATTGGCATAATAAGCCAGCCCTGCCACCTGAAACCCTCCCTCCAGCTGAGGAATTTCAGGACACAGACCGGAGGCCTGGGACAACCCGGTCAGATATTTGCCTGTACATTGACGCGTACTACCGGTACCACCCACCAGATAATGTCCGGCAAAGGCACCGCCATACTCAAGCTGCCCCACTTCATCGGTCTTACTGTTGACACTGGCACTGCCTGTTAAACCGGGAAGGTCCGCACTGGAAGAGAGTTGATCCGTATCAAAAGAGTTTAATCCGGTGGTCAGAAGAATAATTGAGCAGTTTGCACAGGCGTTCTCTTCAGTGATCGGGTTTACCCAGGTTTCTCTGGAGAGACCACTGACAAACACATCATCGTTTGTGGTATCAAAACTGCTGGTCGGCAATGCCTCTCCAGAAAAATAACGAAGTGCTTCCAGATAGATTTCCGCCAGCGGGTTCCCCCACATACTGCAGTGCCGACTGGAATAAGTCCCCCTGCTTGATTTAAAGGAAGAGATGGATATGCCATAGGTGTTGCAGTCAGTGTATTTATTCTGAGAGAAGCTGTATTTCGCCAGGCGGAACCGGCTTATGTTATGAATAATGCCCTGAACACTGGAAAAGCGCCCTGTGGAAAGCTCAATTTCATCCAGTGAGCTGGATGAGTTACCGGCGATTTTTCCAATATTTTTCCGAAGAATGCCCCCGGATATATTTTTATCGTAGGAGCCGCTCATCAGTCCAAAACGAATATCCCCCCCCTCTCCATACTGCTGCAATAACCCTACCGGTTTGCTTGCACCACTGGGATACACTTTGCATCGAGATGAAGTATCTGCGTCTTTACCAGCCACACAGGACTCAATATAAACGTCCCTGGTTGACAATTCACGGCTTCCAGACGGACTGTTCTGAGCCCCCCATTGGCACTGTTTAACTTCTGTAGAGGCCCAGCGGGGCCAGGCATCTTCCGCAATACGGACTTCGGGAGCACCGTTTTCAGAACCTGCCACATTACAAAGACTGATTTCACTCTGGGTATAAGGGGTGAAATTCTGGGTTGCCAAACCAGACTCACTGCTTCGATACACTTTCACAAAAGCGTGCACATCTCTGGTGATATAGGCTCTTTCAAGAACCGTCTGACTGCTGCTATCGGTTGACCGCTTCCCTCCAAACAGAACCTTTCGAAGAATATCCATCCGGGTCATGGTCGCCCAGTTCATGAAATTACCGCTCCAGGGTGCCGCAGATGTTGTACAAAAATGGGAGTAGGTGCCAGTGGCGGGAGAAACCGGTGTAAAGCGTCCTGAAGTGTATTGATAGCACCAGTTACTGTCGAAATACCCGAGGTAGTCAAAACTATCCACATAGCGGGTATCCAGGCGGCCGTCTTCATCAAGATCGGTGTAGTCACTGTATGCCTTTTTGAACAACTCATGATCCACCGACATCACCAGCATCACCAGAGGCTCAGAAGTGTTGCTCAATAATGGCGGAGCAGCGGCATAATCACTGGAAAGAGGTTCTGCAACCACTTTTTGAAAGAACTGCAGCTGGAAGAGCAGTAGCAGAAGAACAGAGAGTCCAGCTATTGCCTTTATCCCCGAAATAAAGATCCCGCTTATCCTTCGATCCATAATCATCACCCCCTCTTCCTTTTGAGGATGCCAAACAGTAAAGGCGCTTTATTCGACGATGCTCTTCACACCTCCAGTCAAGAACCTTTTTTATACGACGTTTGCAACATAACCCGGGCATCGTCTGTGCCCCCGGTCGCCAGAGCCGTTATCCGATAGTACAGTGCCCAGTCGCCCGGGTTTGAAGGATCCGGTAAGGGGCCAGACGTTTCTTTTGCGATGTAGCAACGGAACTCAATAATGTATTTGGCCTTGGCTGAAATGCCGGAAATGACCACTGCCGTCGATCGGTGCCGGGAGCTAATACTCCAGGTATCCTTGCTCAACCAGGGCTCTGAAGTACCCGGCTCGCAGCTGCCTGCATCAGAGACATCGCTTCCGGAAAAGCAGTACCCATTAGAGCAGTCTGCGGAAAACCCAGTGAGGGGTAATACCTCATTGGCAATGTGATTTTCTGCTTCCAGTAGTGCCACTTCAGCCGCATAAAAAGCCATTTGCTGATCCTGATAGTTACCACTCATTTTCTCTTCAAGAGTGGCCATTCTTATCCCGGTCAGCCCCGCCACAGTCATGATCAGTAACAGCACAAGACTCACCATCAACACGCTGCCTTTTGCTCGATAACGGCTTCCACACCTTGTTGATTGCATTCCCGAATCGAAAAAACAGTGAACACCCGCCTTATCCGTTAATAACGGGGAAGCCCGTTGTTTAGTTCGGTCATAGTCCATGGCTAAAGCCCCCTGTTTCTCAACTCAATGGTGGTCATAAAACTTCTTCGAACATAGCGGTCTGCAGGGGTCACCTTCTGACCGCCAAAGAAATAAACCTGAGGCTGGGGAGCCACTTCCGAAAAACTTCGGGCCAGCAGCTCCAGTTTCACGCTGACCACCCTCTGCCAGTCAGAACTGTATAGCCCGATGTCACTGGCAGAGAGGTATTGGTTGGCCACCCCGTCAAGATCCGAATCCACACCATATCGAAGATTCAACTTCTCTATACCCTCCACCAATGCTTCCGCATTGATGCTGTTACCACTGGTATATTCGCCGGCCTGCTTTCTATAAAGGGTGGGGACTCCATTACTGTTTCTCAGGTAAAAGGCCTGGGATTGAAGGGGGGACAGAACCGCATCCTGATCATTGAGTTTGTCCGCACCAAGGGTACTGGTATGGCAGTTGTAATGGCCCTGAAGCAGACTGGTGCAGTTATACAGGCTGCCACTGTTACCGGCCGGGTGAGAAACCGATGAACCTCCAGTGCTACTGCCCGCCCTGAACACCGAAACCTGCTTGCAGTTCCGGGATGTCAGGGCAAGAAGGTCGCCTTCATCGAAGCTGTGCTCACTGGCCAGGGTAACCGTGGCGGTGCCCTCACTGTGTCCACTTACTGCTATTGCCCTTGCCTGATCAATACTGTGAACGACAATGGCCTCAGATATGGCATTGCTGTCGAGGTGACCGATAGCACTCTCATCAGAGCTTCCCCCGAATGGAATGCCCAGGATCCCTTTATCAAAGTGCATCATCCAGCGCCGGTTATCACTTTCCGTATAAAGCGCATTGGCCAGGCTGGCCTGAGGAGGGCAACCGGTGTAACCAGCAGAGCGAATATCCTGGCTCAGAATATCCAGGGCAAGTCGGGCATTTTCCTGTATACGTGCAAGTTCATCCTGCAAAGCCCATGACTTATTGGAAGCCAGGACCAGATGCCCTACACCGGTAAATAACACAAGTCCCAGCACCAGTGCCACCAGCATCTCTACCAGGGAAAATCCCTTTTCCAGGCGGCTCATAAAACACTCCTCAAGACAACATCACTGACAGGGACGCCTGTACTCCCCGTTGGAAAGCTGAGGGTGATAATGTAAACCCTGCCATCGCTGCTGTCGGAATAGCTGACGCTTCCCTGGCTTCCCGGCAACTGACAGGTCAGCTGAAACTTCCACTGCAGCACATCGTAAACGGCCAGCTGTTCCGGAGAGCAGCCTCCTGTTTCGCAACTATCCGGATATTCGTTCTGCAAACACTGGGAATAAACGGACTGGCTTAACCCCACCTGATAGAGGTTACTGGTCCTGGCCTGTGCCCGGTTTGCCTGGATCCGGTCAAGCATGTCGCTGGCCAGAAAGGTCGCCTGGGATTGGATATAGGCCGCCTGTTGATACTGCAGACTTCGGCTGTGGAGGCCTGCCATACCCAGCACACCAATAGCAATGACCAGCAAGGTGACCAGGACTTCAATCAGCCCCACTCCGGCGGACTGCTCTGATTGATGGCTTAAACATTCCCTCATGGGACAACCCTCCCTGGCTAACTGCACGTCGTTCTGTCCTCAAGTCTCAACCGGCCGGTCATGCTGATCACAACCGCTTTTACAAACGCTTCAGCAACTGAGCTGTCGCAAACCTCAAATGTCCCGGCAGTAGAAGTTTGTCCACGGCTGTTAAAGCTGACAGTGAACCCTCGATTCCAGACAATCCGAACCAGGTCTGACTGATTGCCCACCCTTCTGAGCAGCTGGTCATTACCATTGATCAACCCATCCTGGCTTTCGTCAGTGAATATCAACCAGCCGTGGTGCCAGCCCCCATTGGTTTCATCACAGGAAACGCCGTCAATGGTGCTGCACAGAGAAATAGTATGTTGTCGTTTAACAGCCTCAGAGCGGGCCAGCATCAAACTGGAATAAACTTCCCGGGTCACATTAGAAACCCGGTTGTCCACAATCATCCCGGTCATAAAAGGTGCAGACAAAGCCACCAGAAGAACGACCACCGACATGGCGACAAGAAGCTCTGGAAAAGTAAATCCTGAAGGAGGCTTAAAAACAGCCTTTGCAGTGGCATGGCCAACGGCATACTTCATTGCCTGCTCCCTGGCTGATGGCGAAATGTCCTTATTCCAATTTAGCCAAGCCTTTGTTTACCGGGTAATCAAACTACTGACTTTTGACTTAATGGTTTTTTCATCGTGATCAGCGGCGATCGAATCAATAACAACCCTTCATGTAATTTAAATTGATTAAGTGAAAACCCGCTGAAATACACTTCATCGCTCTGGAAAACCGCTTATCAACATCCGTTAGACAGCTTTTTCCCAGTATGACTTAATCCCTCCACACTCAAGCTCTTGCCCGGATCCGCCAGGTCAATTGCACATTTTGTGCCAGCAAGGTTGATGCTTTTATCTCCAAGAGGAAAGGGATAAAAATCTGACATCAAAACAGCCAATCATCAACCGTTTAAAAAAGACACAACCCAATACCCAAAACACCCAGTTCAGAATGAGAATGAAGGCCTGTAAACCAGCAAACCGATTAACCGGCTTCACCCTGCTGGAGCTGATGACCACCATAGCCATCCTCGGCATCCTTTCAGCCATTGCCTATCCCGGTTTCGAAGCCAGTATTCAGGACCGCCGCCTGACGTCCCAGAGCAATCGCATCCTGGCAGCTCTGCACTACGCCCGCAGTGAAGCGTCAGCCAACCACGTTGAAGTAAAAGTCTGTGGCTCCAGTGACCAGCAGAACTGCGATAGCCCTGACTGGAGCAAGGGGTTCATCGTCAAAGAAAACACAGAAGAAAAAAAGGTGCTTCAGACCTTCAAGGCTCTGGAGGGAAATAACCGCGTTGAGGGCGGAGATGCCATTACGTTTAACGGTGAAGGGGTGGTCAACACAGTGATCCAGTTAAGCCTCTGCGACCAGCGGGGTACCCCCTCAGCAAAAGGCATCCGCATCAATGGAGCGGGCCAGGCCAGAATCGGGGGAGATCCTCAGTGCAGCTGAAATCCCGGCCTCAAAAGCTCCGAGGCTTCACCTTAATAGAAGTACTGATTGCCATCCTGATCCTTAGCATCAGCCTGCTGGGAATGGCGGGACTCCAGGTGTTGAGCCTCCAGGCCTCCGCCAGCTCCCTTTCTCGAAGTCAGGCGACCATGATTGCCTATGACCTGGCTGAAAGAATGCGTCGCAATTCAAGCGCAGCACGGAATGGAGCCTACAACATCATCACTCCGTCTCTGAAAGGGGATGATATCCACTCGCCAGACTGTATTGAAAAAACATCAGGATGCAGCCCGAAAGAACTGGCAAATCAGGATATACGTGAATGGTTCAACCACCTCCAGGACGTTCCCGGCATTGGCATGAGTGGTGATGAGTGGCAACCGGCCCTGCTCAACGCCCTGGCCACACTCACTCAGGATAAAAATCAATTTACCCTGCTACTGCAGTGGAGTGAAAACCACTTTGCCAGTACTGCTGGCAGCTCTTCAGGAACAGACGGCGATAACCCGAAGAGCCTCTTCTCCTATCAGATGGTGTTTGAGCTATGACCTGCAGGATAAAACAGGCTGTCCTGAAACGAACCTCCACTGTTTCCCAGGCGGGTATCAGCCTGATCGAGCTTATGATCGCCCTGACGCTCAGCTCCCTTCTGATGCTGGGTGTCATGCGCATGTTTATGGACAGCTCTCAGTCCAACAGCACCGACAGTGCACTTGCCCAGGTTCAGGACAGCGCCCGGATTGCCCTTGAAATGATCAAGCGGGATGTTCGAATGGCAGGCTTTCGGGGCCAGTGTGTCACAGCCGATGCGGAAGCCACCGAACATTCTCTGATGAATTTTTCCACCCAGGCGGTCATGGGTATTGAAGGTCAAAACACCGGCAGCGATACCCTGGCGATTATCAGGGCAGAAGAACTGATAAGGCCACATGACATCGAACAACCGGAAAAAGAAAAAAGTACCGTCAGGGTAATTGGTTTTAATGCGGACAGTCTGACACTGGATCGCAAAATCCAGCTATCACCTGACGATGTATTTATGGTGTCGGACTGCCGGCAATACGCCGTATTTCACCCCAAGGTAAACAGCACGACAAACAAGAGCAGTCTTTCCCCGGAGGGAAAAAACAAGGCACCTGTTTCATTTAAAAACTATGTGATCAACGAAGACTGCAGCAGTAGCAATCCCGATGCCTGTCCTGCCCTGTACAACCTGGGCTCCACCAGCGGCCTTATCTATGACATCCGGGAGACTGGCCGCACAGGAAGTGACGGACAACCCCTGATGGCCCTGTTCCGGGACGATCAGGAGATGGTTGAGGGGGTTGAGAACCTTCAGGTGCTTTACGGCGTGAGAAACGGAGACAATACCCGGTCTGTCAATGGCTGCACTCAAGCCGAATTTAACGCTGACAACTGTAATCCGGGGAATGCCCGTTCCATTCAGGTCAGCCTTGTGGTGTCCTCAAACAACAATGTCGCCATGGAAAAGCTTTCCCAGAAGCTGCCCATTTTAAACCTGGAAGACAACCGGAAACGCCTTGAGACCGATGACCGACGCCTCAGAAGAGTGTTCACCACCACCATTCAACTGCGTAACCAGGGGTAAAAGTATGGCCAGGTTGAGGAACACGCACAAAGCCCGACAGGACGGCGCCATTTTATTTATCTCGCTGATTATCCTGCTGCTCATCACCCTGATCGCCATCGGAAGCACTCGTCTTTCGACCCTGGGGCAGAGAGCGTCTTTTAGCTATCAATTGCAGAATACCGCATTTCAGGCCGCTGACAGTGCTCTGGACGGCACCCGACGCTTGCTTGAAGAAAGTGAATTTGCCCTTGATCAGGCCACCAGTGGTGAACTGGTCCAGTCCTACAGCTATACCGATAGCACTACAGGCATCAAAGCTCAGGCAACCACCTCCACGGTGTTCCGGGAAAAGATATCGGACTCAGGCAGCAGCCTGGGCGTCGGCAAAGGCCTGCCGCAACTGCTTCTCTACGAAACCACCAGCACCGTCACCGTGGATGGCTATAAGGTGACCAGCGAGCTGGAGCAGGGCTACCAGATCAGAACATTAAATCAGTAACGGTCAGGAACCTTCCCCCTGCCTCTTATCAATAACAGGGCTGTTCAAATGAGCACGCGACTCTTCATTCCACTTATTCCGCCGCTTAAACAGCAGATTTTCCGGAAAGCATTCCAGAAGGTAATGGCCAGCCTGGTAACCACCGTATACCTGCTGTTATCCACACTGACCTGGGCAGACGATACCGATATTTACCTGCACAATCCCAACCTGGACAGCACGGTCAAACCCAATGTGCTGTTCATTCTGGACACATCAGGGTCAATGGCCTGGGACATCAATGGAAATAGCAATCCAGGCCCCCATGTGAAGTCCCGCATGGAGATCATGCAGGAAGCCTTTGGGGATATTATGCAGAACTCATCCAACATCAATGTTGGAATAATGACCCTGGCAAAGGACTCAACCGGCAGCAGGCTGGTCTTCCCGGTGACCGACATTGACCAGGACATGGGAACCGGCATCATTCTCGACAGTTCCCCGACCATCAAAGACTCATGGGATGACGGTTATGAAGCAACCGATGGTTCCGTGAACCTGGCCTCAGACACGCTTCCACTGGGTGGGAGCAATCTCACGGCTTTGCGTTTCCAGGTACTCGGTGTTCCACGGGGGGCTCGGATAGAGTCTGCAGCCATTGAATTTACTGCGGCTGATAACAATGACTCCGGCCTGACCCTGGAAATTCAGGCGGGGACACCCGGAACCGGTGCCAGTGATCCATTTAAGGAAACCAACTCCAACCTGTCTCAGAGAGCCCGGTCGGCATCAGGTCTTACCCGATGGTCACCGGAGCCCTGGAAAAAAGGGGATAAAGACAACCCGGCCCGTTATTCCGTGGACGTTAAAAACCTGCTTCAAAACGTTGTCAACAACACTCAGTGGTGTGGCAACGATACCACCACTTTCTTCTTTTCCGCTCCCGATAAAAAGGGTGAGCGGTATGCCTACAGTTTTGACGGTGACAAAAACCTGAGGCCACGACTTGTGGTGGAGTACAGTGGTGGGGAGGGCGGCTGCAAAAACGACATACTGGACACTCGCATCCAGCACTCAGGCAATGACGCCTATGAGGGCAACAATGGCAATGTGAACGCCACCTCAAACCTGATCCTGAAACGTCAGAACACCGTCGCATTGCAGTACCAGAAACTCCCTATCAAGCAGGGGGCGGATATTCTCGAGGCCAGCCTGACCCTGACCATTAACGATGGCTGTGACAGCAATAAAAACAACAAAGCCGATGTTTTTATTCAGGCCGAAGACACGGACAGCTCCGCCCCCTTTCGGGTTGCCAAAAAAGAAGACCTCTCACGCCGGAGAAAAACCAGCGCCAAAAGCGCCCCCTGGGATGGTCGTCAATGGCAGCCAGGCAGTACCTATGTATCCCCGGATATCAGTCATGTTCTGCAGGAGGTGGTTGACCGGAAGAACTGGCAGCCAGGCAACAACCTGACCCTGCTGCTCTCCATCAATATGGATAAAAACACCCACAGCCGCTGTGCGGTCAGCTATGATCAGAACCCGACACTCTCTCCCAGACTGAACCTTAAAGTGGCCTCCGGGGGGACCACTGAAGAAATCAGCTATCTGGTGAAAGAACACCTGGTATCACTGGTGAATAATCTTAAGCATGATGGCGGTACTCCATTGACGCCGACTTATTACGATGCGGCCGTGTATTTCCAGAAAGACCACAGCCAATCCAACAGCCCTATCAAAGACGTTTGTCAGAGCAACTACATTGCCATGCTGACCGACGGCGAGGCCAACTCCAACGAGTCTTCGGATATCAAAAAAATCAAGCAGCTTACCGGGGACAGCAAATGCGATAAAGACGCCAGCTCATCGGGTGAGAAATGTGCACGCACTCTGGCCGACTGGATTTACACCACCGACCTGGCACCGGATATGAACGGCCTCCAGAATGCCTATACCCATACCATTGCTTTTGCCGCTCAGGGAAACAAAAAAGTCAAAGCCTTTATGTCGGACATTGCCACCAATGGTGGTGGCAACTTCTATGAGGCAGACGAGGCCGATGAACTGTCCGATGCCTTTAACCAGATCATTACCGGCATTCTTGAAGATGAGTCCAGCTATGTCAGCCCCGGGGTCAGCGCCAATCAGTTCAATAACTCAAGACACCTGTCCCAGGCCTATTACTCCATCTTCAAACCTTCAAAAAGTGATCGCTGGCAGGGCAACCTCAAGCGTTACAAACTGGCGGGGACCCCTCTGGATATTTACGATGCCAACAATAAACTGGCGGTGGACAAGGACACCGGCTTTTTTAATACAGAGGCACAGAGTTTCTGGAGTTCAGACACGGATGGCAGAAAAGTCAACGCCGGAGGCGCAGGAGAAAAACTGCCAGACGCCAGCAAACGCAAACTCTATACCTATCTGGGCACCAACCCGGCGGGTAAAACCATCACCCTGGACAACAGCCAGCATCGCCTGGACCGGAATAATAAAGAGATCACTCCTATCGACCTTGGACTGAACAACTCCGATCAAGACCGGCGTAATCAGTTGCTGGAGTGGATACGGAACCCGTCTACCTGGCTGGGCGATCCTTTACACTCCCTGCCCGGGCTCGTCACTTATGGCTGTAGACAACAGGATCCGGCAAACGGAGCCACCTGCCCTGAGGACCAACAGGAACTGGCCATTTTCTTTGGTACCAATGACGGCTTTATTCATGGCATTGACAGCCTAACCGGTGCCGAAAAGTTTGCCTTTATGCCCGCTGAACTGCTGCCCAATCTGGATAAGCTGGAAACCAATGCCGCCACGGACAGAACCCCGGGCCATGGCCGACCTTACGGCATGGATGGTTCGGTGACCCTATGGGTAAATGATGCCAATAAAAACGGAGTCATTTACGGGGGCTATGACACCCTTAACGACAACCCCTCTAGCAACTTTCTGAATGGCCTGAACAAAGGGGAGTTTGTCTATGCCTACATGGGCATGCGCCGGGGCGGGCGCAGTTACTACGCCCTTGATGTCACCTCTCTGGATTCCCCCAGGCTGATGTGGTTTATCCAGGGAGGGGATCCGGGGTTTGAACAACTGGGGCAAACCTGGTCCAAGCCCGTCAAAACCCGCATCAAGATAGGTGGAACGGTCCGCGATGTGCTGATTTTTTCCGGTGGCTACGACCCTGACCAGGATCAGGCAAAACAATATCAGAACGATACGGTTGGCAATACTGTCTACATCGTCGACGCACGAACCGGAGAGTTAATCTGGTCAGCCAGCAACAGTGCCTCCGCCACCCTGAAACTCAATAACATGAAGTACAGTATTCCGGGAGGAGTCCGGGTAATTGATCTCAATGGAGATGGCCTGGCCAACCAGATGCTGTTTGCGGATGTGGGTGGCCAGGTATGGCGACTGTACCTCAATAACTGCACGAGCAGTGATCCCGATCAATGCGCGGTTGCCGACATGAACGACATCAGGCACCTGGTGTGGCCATCGGACAGCAATGGCGATGGCCAGTGGGATGCCGATGAAGGCGTCTTTGCTTACCTGGGCCCCTCCGATAAAGAGATGGATGGAGGAAAAACCCAGACGACGCACTCCCGGCGCTTTTTTGTTGAGCCCGATGCCTCTCTGTTCCGTTTAAATGGCTCAACTCATCTGGCCATTGCCATCGGCACGGGTAACCGTCCGGACCCATTAAGCAGGGTCAACGAATGGGTTCAAGACAGGGCTTATGTGATGGCATCTCCGTTTTACGGAAACCCCGATGTGACCAAAAGCAATCTTGGTAAAAAGAACGTACCTGTTCACAAGAAGCTGAAACACCAGTCAGGGCAACTGGTGGATATCACCTCCAACCTGAACGTCAGCCCGGAAGACTTGTTCGGCAACAGCAGTTCTGACCCGAGAAAAGGCTGGTTTATTGATATGGAAAGCCAGGAAAAGGTCATGACCGAGTCCGTCACCTTTGAGGAAGTGGTGTATTTCAACACCTATCTTCCCTCTGATGAGGTGTCAAACACCTGTAATCCAGTGGCTGGCAAGGCCAGGGCCTATTCGGTCAATCTGCTGACCGGCCTGCCGGCACAATCCGATGACCCGGACAACCCGGACGCCTCTGACCGTTTTAACGAACTGGCCAACAGCGGCCTGCCCCCCACCACCAGTATCCTCTTTCCGGAAGGCAGTGATGACGCCCTGATCTGTGTGGGAGCTGAATGTGATCCGCTTGAAATTGGTGATGACCGGCAGACCACTTATTGGCGGCAGGTACGGTAGTCACTCCCCTCAGCAGCAACACGCCAGCCCTGGCAACCTGCAAGCTTCCGTAAAATTCTTCTGAAGCATTGCAGGTTGCCTCTGAGTACAGCGCAGAACAACAGAGTCTTGAAAGAGAGAGTAAACCATTGAGCAAACAGACCGGCTTTACCCTGATTGAAATGATGATCGCAGTGGCTGTCATCGGCATACTGGCCATGATTGCTCTGCCCGGCTACCAGAAATACGTTCAGGACAGCGCTGTGGCAGATGCAAAAAGTTCACTGCTGGGACTGGCCGGTGCCATGGAGCGTCACCGGGCACAGAGAGGCTCATACTCCGGTGCCGCAGTGGATGGGAAAAACACCGGAGCCCCTGCAATCTATTATCAGCAGAGCCCGGAATCCGGCACCGCTTTCTTTCATCTGACCATCAGCGAAGCAGACGCCTCAAGCTATAGCCTTACGGCCACCGCAACGGCCAATTCTCTGGTCTGGAATGGTAATGGCAGTGCACCAGCACTCACCGTGGATTCTCTCGGGAGAAAGTCGGGTACCGGTTCTCTTGCCAGCGCCTGGGATTGAGGCTCCTGACTGATGCAGCGCAGTAAAAGCGCCCTGGCCTCTTCAGTGAGAAGATAGGGGCCAGGAAACTAAACAGCCATGGATGTCAATCCATTGTATCAAGCCTATCTTCCTTCAAAAGGCTTAAGCATGAACGAAATAAAGCCAGCCGTTCACTCTTCACTAATAGTCCTTTAAGCCAATAGTTTTTTTTTGATTTTGTGCCATTATAAAAAGCCAGCAGACAGCTTTGAAGAGTGCTCTAACGCTCACGCATTAAACATCTAAAAACGCATATACTGGTTAGGTTGCTTCCCGGTTCGAAATGTTTACTTGAAAGGCTGCTTGGTTCAGACAGGTTCAAAAGAACAGTTATTAATATAACGAAATCAAACCTTCTCCATTACCATACAGGAGTTCATGATGGTTTCTTTGAGACGATGGCTGTGTCAATCTGGTGCTCTTTTTATAGGCGTTACAATAATATTACCGGTTATGTCAGCTCCGGCTATTTCACCAACCTCCTCACCCTCTTCCCTTGCCCCAACCCTCACATCGCCAGCAACAAAACCTCCGCTGCCACACGATTGCCTGAATATAAAAGACCCTTCCACAGGTGTAATCTCTCCTGCCCTTTCAGAAGCAGCTAAAAAAACACTGAATGATATACGTGACAATAACCCGAACATCCGTATTGATGACTGCGTCGCCCTGTGGATTGATGAGGACAGCAGTTTTGATCAGCAAGTCTGGTTTAATGAAGATCCCTTCACAGCGCTGTTGCTTTTTGATAAAGGCATTAATCCTAAGCAACTGGAAGCGGATGACACATGTTTGAAAGAGGGTTCTGAAGACAAAATTGACAACCGAAACAACACAACAGGCTACATGGCTGCAGCCAATACTACGACAAAGTCTCCCCCTATAAAAAGAAAATATTTCACAGCCAAAAAAACGGTTGAATTAGAAAGTGGCATTCGGATTATAGGAGTTCCACTCAAAGAGGATAATTCTCTGGCTGAAGGGCATTTTGTTGGAATTGACCACTACTTTGAGGAGTATGAAGACCTTGATGAGAGTAGCTGGCTACCCCAAAAACTCTGGAGCGCTCTTTCTTCGAAGCGGCAGGTGACCTTCAAGGTTGCAGAACACAATGTATTCATTTCAGGTGTTACATTCTGGCCTGTTGTCCATGTGGATAAGGGATACAACCTTGGCAACAAAGGCTGGCATGGCGAGTACGTCAACGTTGCAATTGATGAGGAAGAACCTTCAACAGCCCCAGGCCTGACACTTTACAGAAATCAATTTGTTGCAATGGCGGTACCCCCCGTCAATGTCTCTCATACCGCTAACAGCTCATACTCCGACTATCTATATTCATTTAAAGAGAATCAGTTTATCTCCTGCTATTCTCAGACCTCCTCTCCTCATTCAGCCATAAAATTCACTTACAATCATCGAGCAGAGAGGACTGACTCCAGCCGCTCTCCCAGAAAGACCATAGCGATAGTCAACAATCATTATCATGGGCAGTATTTCAAGGATATGATATCGCTCACACTACCAGACCTGACAGAAGCACTTATTCAAGGAAACCAGTACTATGAAACGAGAGAAGACTCCGAAACCAGAGGCACCCATGAAAATAATGGCTACATGGTATCGGCCATACGCCTGCATGGAGAGACCGAGCTTGAGTCTGATGATCCCCCTCCTTTCCTTGATGTTACAGGTAATCGGTTCACCCACCCAGGTTACTCTCTGATTGCTGAAGGGCAATTAAAATTACGGCTGAGCAACAACCAATTGATGGGAGACCGGGGCGCTATTACCATTGACGATGAAGTCACCTTATATACCCCCTCAAAACTCACTCTATCCACCAACAGCAGGGAAAATACCTATGACAAAGGCTCAAAAAAAGCCCCCTGTGAAGGCCTGAGAGGAAAACGGGTACATGGCGGCTTTACCTTTACCGATGGCACCCCATGCCCTCCAGAGTACGAGCCTTCAACAACCACCAGTACTACTGAAACCACCAGCACTGCCACTGAACCCCCAACCTCAACAACGGCAAAGGTAACGACTACAGCGAGATCAACCACCCCGGCTAAAGCAACCCCTGCACCTGTCTTTTTATCAACCTCGACTCAAGCTCAAACCCCCTTACCGACTCCATCCACCACCCGGTCAAACAAAGCACCAAAAAGCAGTTCAACAGAAAAACCGGCCAGCCTGCCCCTGAGCACAACTTTGCCTTCAGTGAATTCAACGATCGAAGCATCAGCGTCCCGGCTGAATGGGACTAATCCAGAGGAAAAACAGGAAGGGTTAGGGGGAGGAATCATTGCAGGGATAGTATGCGGTGCAATAGTCGTCCCAGCTTTGGTTGTAGGCTTAGGCTTTGTAGCATGGCTGGTTAGAAAAAAGACCTCAGCAAACAGGCAGGAGATACCGCTTAATCGCTACCATCGAATAAATGACAATACCAATAGCTGAAAACAGAAGTTAAACTCCCCCAGCACACACTGGCCAGAGGAGCAGAGCCGCTCAGCTCAAGCCCCAATCGCCTTAAGCTTTAATTCCCGGGGCATGGAAAACACAATATTCTCTTCACGGCCCTCCAGCTCGGAGGGCGCTTCAGCACCCAATTCTCGAAGCCGACCAATCACCCCCTGGACCAGAACATCCGGTGCTGACGCGCCAGCAGTGATGCCTATGGCCCCTTTATTCTGTAGCCATTCGGGCTGGATATCACCGGCATTATCCACCAGAAAAGCCTGGGCACCGGTACGTTCTGCCAGTTCCCTGAGACGGTTGGAGTTAGAACTGTTAACCGATCCCACCACCAGCACCAGATCACACTCTCCAGCCAGAATCTTCACTGCATCCTGGCGGTTCTGGGTGGCGTAGCAGATATCGTCTTTTCTTGGGCCTTTAATCAGTGGAAACTTAGCCCTCAGGGCGGCTATCACCCGAGCGGTGTCGTCCATGGACAAGGTCGTCTGGGTCACATACGCCAGCCGGGAAGGGTCTGAAACCTCCAGGCGGCTGACATCTTCCTCATTCTCTACCAGATACATCTTGCCACCATAACGGGTTTCGAACTGCCCCATGGTGCCTTCCACTTCCGGATGCCCATGATGGCCAATCAGGACACACTCCATACCTTCACGGGCATAACGAACCACTTCCATATGCACTTTCTTGACCAGAGGACAGGAGGCATCAAAAACTTTCAGCCCACGACGTTCTGCCTCTTCCTCCACTGCCCGGGAAACCCCATGGGCACTGAAAATGACAATGACATCATCAGGTACCTGGTCCAGCTCATCCACAAAGACAGCGCCCCGTTCCTTCAGGCTTTCCACCACAAATTTATTGTGAACCACTTCATGGCGAACATAGATGGGAGGCCCAAACACATCCAGGGCCCGGTTGACGATCTCAATCGCACGGTCCACTCCAGCGCAGAAGCCACGGGGGTTCGCCAGTTTGATTTTCATAATGGTCAACCTATTTTACTGATCGTTCTACTATATCAACTCTCCAGGCATTCACCGCAGACTTACTGCCGGCAAAGCGGTACTCGGAGAAATACATTCCGGAGGGTATACAATAGCTGGCTTTTTAATAACCAGCCATAAGCACAGGCCCAGATCCAGCTCTCAGGGCGAAGCTGGCTGAACATTCACAATACGAACTTCAAACAGCAGGTTCCTGCCCGCCAGCGGGTGGTTGAAATCCACCTGAACCGTCTGGTCATTAAAAGACTGGATAACACCGGGCAATTCACCATTGCCAGCATCCGCAAAAGACATGACCAATCCCTCTTCCAGCTCAATATCACTGGCAAAACTGGTCCGTGGCAGACTCTGTATGTTGTTGGGGTTTGGCATACCAAATGCCTTCTCCGGGGGCACAGAGTTAACCTGCTCATCACCGCTTTTCAGACCGATCAATACATCCTCAAAGCCCTCCGGCAGGTTACCATCCCCCACAACCAGAGTGGCTGGATGGTCTTCTTGAGTAGAGTCTACGACACTGCCGTCTTCAAGCTTTAGCGCAAAATGAAGGCTGACCTGGCAGCCTTTTTCAATCACCGTCTCTGTCACTGCTCTCCTCTCCACAAGCACGACTCTCCTGACCCGTTGTTCGCCTTGTCATTATTTTATTGCCTCATACCCTGGGCAGCCAGGGTGCAGGTAAGATCACCCTATTTGCTGTCAGAGCCTTCAGCTAATGAAGAACCTTCACCCCTGCTGCTCATGCTGACGAAACATATCCAGCACCAGCATTGCAGCCCCAAGCGTAATGCCCATATCCGCCAGGTTAAAGGCAGGGAAATACCAGTTTTTGTAGTAGAACAGCAGAAAGTCAGTCACATGACCGTGAACCAAACGGTCCCAGAGATTGCCCAGCGCCCCTCCCAGAATCAGGGCCAGTGAGCAGGCCTGCCAGTTCTCCCCGGATCGGAGCTGCCGCAGCCAGGTAACCAGCATCACACTGACCACAATCGCGACCCCGCTGAGCAACCATCTCTGCCAGCCAGAAGCATCCCCCAGGAAGCTGAATGCAGCGCCGGTATTGTAAGCCAGGGTCAGGGAAAAAAACGGCAGCAGCTGAAGCTGCTCATACAAAGAAAACTCCTGAACCACCAGCCACTTGACCAGCTGATCCAGCCCCAGAAGAAAGGCACTGAGCCACAGCCATTGCAGCTTGCCTGTCGTTTTACTCTTCATGGATAAGTCCTGTTAAATCATTCCATGCCATCAGCACATCTTATGTCAATACTAAGGGCCTGTATCCTGCCAAAGGTAGTGCTAATTACCGAAAAAGACGCTTAACCACACCCGAGAGACAAGGGGTAACATCAGCAGAAACACCAAAGAAAACGATAGTACCAATAAAACAGTGCAAACCAGAGTAATTTATTTTCAATAAGAGAATAGGCATTGCCGGTTATATGGAAAGTTTTGTTTTTGAGGATAGAGGTTATTCTTGGGCATACCCTGAAAATTGCTCCACGGTAACTGCTCCCTGCGTTACTCTAGCTCCCACATCCATATGGTCGTGCATTTTCAGGATACAGTACATCCCTGCACATACACTGACAACCGCTCCACGGTTTTGGCATCCTGCGTCACTCTAACTCCCACATCCTTGTGGTTGTGCGTTGCCAGCATACAGGCCATCCTTGGCCATACCCCGGGAATTGCTCCAGGCATTCCCGGGATACAATACATCCCTGTACATACCCCGGCGGAGCGGGGCGTTCAGTTCAGCAATCAGGCAAACTGCCTCTGCTCACCAGAGCCTTCAACATTCTCAACACACCGACCACAGAGGTCAGCATGGGCTTCCACGCTACCAACGTCCTCACGGCGGTGCCAGCATCGCTCGCACTTTTCATGGGCGGATTTGCTGACCACTACTTTCAATCCATCCAGATCCGTTCCAGCAGCCTCTTCAGGAGCTTCAGACAATGGCTTTACATCCACCCGTGAAGTAATCAGTACAAAGCGTAACTCATCACCCAGTCGGTTCAGCTTTTCCATCAATTCACTACTGGCGTAAAGGGTCACTTCTGCTTCCAGAGAGCCCCCGATCACTCCCGCTCCACGGGCATCTTCCAGTGCCTTGTTGACGGCGGTCTTCACCTCCATGATGGCATTCCAATACTCCCGGCCCAACTCATCGCCTTCCAGACTGTTTAGCCCTTCGTACCAGGTTTCCAGCAGCACAGAAACACTTCTCTGGCCGGGAATGGCCTGCCAGATTTCATCGGCGGTAAAGCTGGTGATGGGTGTCAACCACCGGGCAAAGGCTTCAATGATATGGTACATGGCGGTCTGACAGCTTCGGCGGGCCAGACTGTCGGACTGAGTGGTGTACTGGCGGTCCTTGATGATATCCAGATAGAAACCACCCAGATCCAGGGCACAGAAGTGATGCACTTTCTGGTAGACCGACAGGAAGTTGTAGCTGTCGTAGGCTTCGATCACCTCTTTCTGAAGCATCAGTGTCCGGTCAACAGCCCACTTGTCCAGTGACAGCATATCGTCCCAGGCCACCGCGTCGGTTTCAGGATTGAATCCAGTCAGGTTTGACAGCAGGAATCGGGCCGTATTACGAATACGACGATAACTGTCTGCAGTCCGCTTGAGGATATCATCGGATACGGTCATTTCAGACGTGTAGTCAGTGGCAGAAACCCAGAGCCTCAGAATATCGGCTCCCAGGGATTTAAACACCTTCTGGGGCGCAATCACGTTCCCCAGGGATTTC
Organism: Endozoicomonas sp. Z74; assembly: GCF_057680865.1. NCBI lineage: Bacteria > Pseudomonadati > Pseudomonadota > Gammaproteobacteria > Oceanospirillales > Endozoicomonadaceae > Endozoicomonas > Endozoicomonas sp. Z74. The sequence goes on along the minus strand of NZ_JBLYZI010000004.1, from coordinate 27,521 downwards.
GACATCTTGCGGCCATTGGCGTCTACCGTAAAGCCATGGGTGAGCAGACCTTTATAGGGAGGCTCGTCATTGATGGCAATACTGGTTTTCAGGGATGACTGGAACCAGCCCCGGTGCTGATCCGACCCTTCCAGATAGAGGTCTGCGGGGAAGGCCAGGTCTTCACGGCGCCTGAGCACAGAGTGGTGAGTGACTCCAGAATCAAACCAGACATCCAGGGTATCCGTCACCTTGACGTACTGCTGCGCATCCTCTGCTGAAAGCAAGTCTGCTGGCTCCAGATCAAACCAGGCATCCATCCCTTCCTTCTCAACCCTGAGCGCCACTTTTTCAATCAGCTCAGAGGTATCAGGATGCAACTCCTCAGTGTCTTTATGGATAAACAGCGCGATGGGAACCCCCCAGGTACGCTGGCGGGAGATACACCAGTCAGGGCTCTGCCCCAGCATGGCTTCCATGCGGTTACGCCCCCAGTCCGGAGTAAATTGAACACCGTTCAGGGAGCCCATGGCGTGATCAAGCAGCTTTTCCTTACTCATGCTCACAAACCATTGGGGGGTCGCCCGGAAAATCAGGGGGGTCTTGGTTCTCCAGCAATGGGGGTAGCTGTGGCTCAGCTTTTCTTCCGCCAGCAAACGACCCTGTTCCACCAGTACTGCAACCACCTTCGGGTCGACTTTATAGACATGCTCACCGGCAAACCGTTCAACATGGCTTCGATAGTAGCCATTGTCGTCCAGGTAGTTCAGGGTTCCAATGCCATAGTGACGCCCCACATTAAAGTCATCCACACCGTGGTCAGGCGCCGTATGAACACAACCGGTACCGGCATCAATGGTGACATGATCACCCAGAATCAGCGGCAGCTCCCGCTGGTAAAACGGATGAGCAACCGATTTGTTTTCCAGTGCAGCGCCTTTGGCACGCCCCAGAATCCGGTAATCTTCAATCCCGTATCGCTCCATGGCACTGGCCACCAGAGCCTCAGCAAGAATCAAGCGCGCAGGTGATCCGTTCACCTGGCACTGAACCAGGGCATAATCCAGCCCTTCCCCAAGACTGACCGCCTGGGAAGAAGGAATTGTCCAGGGGGTGGTGGTCCAGATCACGACGGCTACTTCACCCTCACCCTGCTCGCCCTCAAAAGTGAAAGCGCTCAATAGATCCGCGTTATCCACAGCCCCATAACGGACATCAATCTGGGTTGAGGTTTTATCCTGGTACTCCACTTCTGCTTCGGCCAGGGCTGACCCACCCACCACGCTCCAGTAAACGGGCTTATACCCTTTCACCAGATGACCGTTGTCGGCAATCCGGCCCAGGGCCCGGATGATGTCCGCTTCTGTCTGGAAGTCCATGGTCAGGTAAGGGCGGTCCCAGTCCCCCAGAATACCCATCCGTTTGAAGTCTTCACGCTGGCCATCCACCTGTTTGGATGCGTATTCCCGGCATTTTTTGCGGAACGTCTTGAAATCCACCTTATCGCCCGCCTTACCCAGCATACCTTCCACTTTATGTTCTATGGGCAGACCATGGCAGTCCCAGCCGGGCACGTAAGGGGCATCATAACCACTGAGGGTTTTGGCCTTGATGATGATGTCCTTGAGGATTTTATTAACCGCATGGCCGATATGAATATCACCATTGGCATAGGGAGGGCCATCATGAAGAATGAACTTATCGCGCCCTTCCCGGGCCTTGCGAATGTCTTCATAGAGATTCATATCATGCCAGCGCTGGAGCATTTCCGGCTCCCGCTTGGCCAAATTGCCGCGCATCGGGAAGTCGGTCTGCGGCAAATTCAATGTGTGCTTATAGTCGGACATAGTTGTTTACCGGAATCTCTACAATTTTCTAATCAGGGTGGAAACGCTGCCCTGTTGGCGGCCGTTTCTCTCAAAACTTTTCAAAAAATGCCAGATTATGCTGACACTGCTCTAAGCCAAGGAGGCTCAGGAAGCGAACCGCCTGCGGGCTGTTTCAATATCATTGGCAATCGCTGCCTGCAGGGCTTCCAGCGATTCAAATTTCTGTTCATCCCTGATTTTGTCGACAAACTCCACTCGAAGTGTCTGGTCGTATAAATCCCCTTTAAAGTCCAGCATATGGACCTCCAGCAAGGGACGGGTGCCCGACACCGAGGGTCGAACCCCAAGGTTGGCGACCCCATTGAAACGATGCCCGTTCACCAGGGTACGAACCGCAAAAACTCCCTTCAGGGGCAGTTGTCTTCGGCACACCCGGATGTTGGCGGTAGGAAAACCCAGCGTCCTGCCCAGCTGCTGACCTTTAACCACCCGCCCGATCATCGTAAAAGGCCTGCCCAGCATTCGTTCGGCTTCCACCATCTGGTCAGCGGCCAGAGCCTGCCGGATACGGGTACTGCTGATCCGTCCTTTCTGCATCAGCACCGTCTGGGTATCACACACCTCAAATCCGTGGCGATCGCCCATGGCCTCAAGGTGTCCAAAGTCGCCTTTGCGATCGCAACCGTAACGGAAGTCATCCCCTACAATCAGATAGCGGATATCCAGGCCTTGCACCAGCGCCTTGAAGACAAAATCATCGGCACTGAGGCTTCTCAGCTTCTCATTAAAAGGCAGACAAAGGACCTGATCCACATGGTTCTCAGCCAGAAGCGCCAATTTTTCCCTCAGGCTGGATAACCGGGGAGGCGCATCCTCTCCCAGAAAAAACTCCCGGGGCTGGGGCTCAAAGGTAATAACGCAGACCCTTGCTCCTGTTTCAAAAGCCTGCTGCTTCAAAGCTTCCAGAATGGTTCGATGGCCTGCATGAACACCGTCGAAATTGCCGATGGTGGCAACACACTGCCGGTGTTCTGGCCGGATGTTCTGCAATCCGCGGATCAACTGCATTGAGAGGCTCAGACTCCCTGATTTCCTGTAGTAAACTTCAGCCGCCTATACCCTGAAAAGGCGCCCAAACCGGGTGATAAAAATAACCGCCGCGCTTCCAATGCCTGCCCTCTTTAAAGAATGAGCAGCAACAAAACACAACCAGCCTCTCGACAAAGCGATGGATTATACCCCAGCAACCCCGTCGGGTCACCGGAGAAGGGTTCTCCTGCAGCAGGAAGCACTCTCATCTTTAATAAGAGACTCAATGCCGGAAATGCTTTGGGCGAACCCCCGCCAGCAACAAAACCGCGCTGTACACCACCATACCGGCCACCACCAGAAGCGCCGTCTGGCTCACTCTCTGAAGCAACGTCCAATCCAGCCAATGCTGCATATCTGCAGCCAGCCAGAACAGCGTCAGGGCCATGGCACCATTGGCAAGCCCCAGGCGAATCAGATAGGCCGGCCAACCGGGGGCTGGCCGGTAAACATTCGTTTTTCTCAACCCGAGATACAACAGACCAGCATTCATAAATGCCGACATCGTTGTCGCCAGTGCCAGCCCCGCATGCTGTAACGAAAACACCAGCATCAGGTTAAACACCATGTTTGCCACCATCGCCTTGATGGCGATTTTCACAGGGGTTCGAGTATCCTGTCGGGCAAAATAACCCGGCGCCAGCACCTTGATCAGCATGAAAGCGATCAGCCCAATAGAATAAGCCTTTAGACTCAGCGCTGACATCAGCACATCCCGGTCCTGCATTTCTCCATAATCAAACAGGGTCGCAATTAATGGCCCTGCCAGAATAAAGAGGGCTACCCCCGCGGGAACCCCAATCAACAGCACCAGCCGAATGGCCCAGTCCAATGTTCTGGAAAAATGCTCTCCGGAGTCCTGGGCATGCTTTCGGGACAGACTGGGCAGAATCACAGTAGCAATGGCAATCCCGAAAACACCCAGCGGCAACTCTGACAGCCGATCCGAATAATACAGCCAGGAGACGCTGCCGGTTTCCAGAAAAGAAGCCAGAACGGTGTCCAGCAGAAGGTTGATCTGACTGACCGATACACCAAAGAGCGCCGGCACCATCAGCACCATGATGCGACGGGCTCCTTCATGCTTCATCCCCCATTTAGGGGGCGGTAGCAATCGAATCTGTAACAGGAAAGGCAGCTGTAACAGCAACTGGGAAACACCGGCAATGGCCACCCCCCAGGCCAGGGCCATCACCGGCTGGTCAAAGTAGGGGGTCAACAATACGGTTGAACCAATCAGGCTCAGATTTAATAACACCGGGGTAAAAGCAGGAACAGCAAAACGCCCGTAACTGTTCAGAACAGCCCCCGCCAACGCAGTCAAAGAGATTAACAATAGATAGGGGAAAGTAATCCGCAGCATTTCACCGGCCAGCGCCAGCTTTTCCGGTTCGTTCATAAACCCCGGGGCAAACAGCCGGATCACTATGGGGGACGCCAGTACACCGACCACCGTGACCAGCAACAGCAGCCCCGCCAGAGTACCACTGACCCGGCTCACCAGTTCCCGGACCTGGTCAAAGCTTTTCTGGGTCCGGTATTCCGACAAAACCGGGACAAACGCCTGGGAAAAGGCCCCCTCAGCAAAAAGCCGACGCAGAAAATTGGGGATTTTAAAGGCCACAAAGAAGGCGTCTGCAGCGGCGGATGAACCAAAATAACCTGCGACCACCACATCCCGAGCCAACCCAAGCACCCTGGAAAGCATGGTCATCATGCCAACCACAAGACTTGATCTCAAAAGCCCAGGCGTCTTTTCAGGATTAGGCCCGTTGTCATTAAAGCCTGAAAGGGATTGGTCGGCAGTATCAGTCATTTCATGCCCGGTTGAAAAACAGCGTTAGTAAAAAAATCGATCATCATATCCAAGGTAATACAAATTGCCTACTGATACATGGCTTCAAATAAAACCCTCCCGGACCAGAAACCATAGCAGGGGCCGTTCCCTCAGGCATACAGGCAGGATGCCGTATTGACAACCCCCGGGTAAATCGGCATAGTTCCGCGACTTAAATATGGGATTTGGGCTGTAAATGCCTTACCCGGGGCCTTTACAGTAACTGCGGCAACCCCTATTTCCCTGCAGGGTGCCCTGAGCCGCCCTGAGACAACCCGATTTTATCGACTTTCAAGGAGCACCATAATGGCTAACTCTCCTTCTGCAAAGAAGCGCGCCCGTCAGGCGGAAAACCGTCGTCAGCACAACGCAAGCCTGCGTTCCATGGTTCGTACCTCCATTAAAAAAGTGGTTCGCGCCATCGAAGCCAAAGACGCTGAAGCTGCCAAAGCAGCCTACACTGCAGCGGTTCCAGTGATTGACCGCATGGCTGACAAAGGCATTATCCACAAGAACAAGGCCGCTCGTCATAAGAGCCGCCTGAATGCTCAGGTTAAAGCCATCGCCACTGCCTGATCGCATACCGCACATCCCTGTGCATAACCGAAAATCGCTCCATGCATTTTCGGCATACCGCACATCCTTGTGCATAAAAAAAACCGGCGGAAGCCGGTTTTTTTATGCCTTCATTTCCTGATTATTTTTAATAATCAGGACACTACCATATTATCTCTGTGTAACAGCTCAGGCTCTCCCTGGTAACCAAGCAGGGCCTCAATCTTCTGACTCGGTTGTCCCATAATCCGGAACGCCTCCCCGGAGTCATAGTTCACCAGCCCACGGGCAATCTCTCGACCCGCATCATCAACGCAGGCCACCATTTCACCTCGCTGAAAGTGCCCCCGCACCTCCCGGACACCCACTGGCAACAAACTCTTCCCTTCCTCCCGGAGCACACGTACAGCACCCGCATCCAGCACCAGTTCACCGGACGTCTTGAGATGCCCCTGCAACCATTGCTTACGGGCAGCCAGTGGCTCCTGATCGGGCAACAACAGAGTCCCCAGAACCTCTTCAGCATTCAATCGGGTAATAACCTGATCAATCCGGCCACCCACAATCACAGTGGCAGCTCCGGAAGACGCTGCCTGACGGGAAGCACGCAGTTTGGTCTGCATCCCTCCCCGCCCCAGATGACCACTACCGCCACCGGCCATGGCATCCAGGGAGGCATCGCCCGCCCGAACCTCATCAACCAGAGTGGCATCGGGATCATTTCTCGGATCCGCCGTAAACAGGCCATCCTGATCCGTCAGAATCACCAGAACATCGGCCTCCACCTGATTTGCCACCAGGGCTGCCAGCGTATCGTTATCCCCAAAACGGAGCTCGTCGGTGACCACGGTGTCATTTTCATTCACCACCGGCACCACACCCATATCCAGCAAGGTTCTCAAGGTACTTTTAGCGTTCAGATAGCGCTGCCGGTTACTGTGATCCGCGTGGGTCAGTAATACCTGGGCAGGCTGCACACCGTATTTTCGAAAACCGCTCTCCCACGCCTGAACCAGCCGGGCCTGACCCACCGCTGCCGCTGCCTGCAACTGGTGAAGAGCCCCAGGCCTCCGGGACCACCCCATCCGCTCCATGCCTGCCGCCACCGCACCGGAAGAGACCAAAACCACCTCTACTCCACGAGATCGCAGCTGGCAAATCTGGGCAACCCAGTCATCAATGCGACCGAGATCCAGCCCTCGTCCTTCATCGGTCAGCAGAGCACTGCCAACCTTGATCACCCAGCGTTGCGCGGCACTTAAACGGCTTCGTTCACCCATGACCTACCCTGCGTAAAAGATCTCAACATCATGATCATCATCGTCCTCATCATCATCCGCCTGCTTCTTGGCAGCACGGCGAAGCCTGCGAGCCTCTGCCAGCTCACGCATCCGGGCACGGGCTTCCGCCTCCATCTGACCCAGCTGCTCCTCTTCCTGACGGGCTACCTCTTCATTCTCTCTTTCCTGAAGCGCCTTCTCTTCAATAAAGTCCATGATGTTCTGACAAAGAATCTCCGTTCCCTGACCCGCAATGGCGGAAGTTTCATAAACCGGCCCTGTCCACTCAAGCTCACTGATGATACGCTGGCACACCGCCTCACGCTGATCATCCGGCAACAGATCCACTTTATTCAGCACCAGCCAGCGATCACGCCCCGCCAGAGTCTCACTGAACTGCTCCAGCTCATGAACAATCGCCTTGGCGCTTTCCGCAGGGTCAGTACCATCATAAGGCGCCACATCCACAAGATGCAGCAGAATACGACAGCGGGCAAGATGCTTCAAAAACCGGATACCCAGCCCCGCCCCGTCAGCCGCGCCCTCAATCAACCCGGGAATGTCGGCCACCACAAAGCCCCGATGCCGGTCAACCGCCACCACCCCAAGATTAGGCACCAAGGTAGTAAACGGGTAATCCGCCACCTTGGGGCGCGCCTGGGAAACCGCCCGGATAAAGGTCGACTTGCCGGCATTAGGCATACCCAGCAGACCCACATCGGCAATCACCTTCAGTTCCAGCCTGAGCGTTCTGCCTTCTCCTTCAGAACCCGGAGATGTCTGACGAGGCGCCCGGTTGACACTGGATTTATACCGGGTATTTCCCAGCCCATGAAAACCACCCTGAGCCACTTTGATGCGCTGACCAATGTGGGTCAGATCACCAATCACCTCTTCGGTTTCATCATCCACCACGGTGGTTCCCACCGGCACCTTAAGCTCAATATCCGAACCTTTGGCACCGGTGCAGTTACGACCACGCCCGGGCTCACCGCTCTCCGCCTGGTAATGACGTTGATAGCGATAATCCACCAGAGTATTCAGGTCATTGTCCGCAATCACGTAGACACTGCCGCCATCGCCACCATCACCACCGTCGGGCCCGCCCTTTTCCACAAACTTTTCCCGGCGAAAGCTGAGACAACCATTGCCGCCCTTGCCCGCCTGCACCGTAATCGTGGCTTCATCAACAAACTTCATGACTCAACACTCCTGCAGAGGTTGTTGCAAAAGGAAAAACCTCTCTGACGCAGACCTTTTGCGACAGCCTCTACAACTTTTACCACTGTATTTACCAAACCGCCTCCCAGAGTTGTCGTCTTATTCCAAAAGGCAAATATGCAAAAGCCCCGCTAATGCGGGGCTTTCAAAGGCTCACCCGGGCAGCAGAGCCGCCCGGATGAACGAAACACAATTACGCAGCTTCTACACGAACGTACTTGCGCTTCTGAGGTCCTTTCACCTCAAAGACCACCTTGCCGTCCGCCTTGGCGAACAGGGTGTGGTCCTTGCCAATACCAACATTGGCGCCCGCATGAAACTTGGTGCCACGCTGACGAACGATGATGGCGCCCGCCTGGATAGCCTGACCACCGTAGATCTTCACGCCTAGGCGTTTACTTTCCGAGTCGCGACCGTTACGGGTACTACCACCAGCTTTTTTATGAGCCATCTTGCTCTCCTTTTATCCCGGGTAAACTGCCGGCTACCACACCAGAAGCCACCCTTAGAAGTTTTCAACAGAACACTGCCTTCAGGCAGCGGGGTCTGTCAGCAAAAATTAACCGGCAATTCCGGTGATCTTCAGCTCAGTGAACCACTGACGGTGGCCCATCTGCTTGCGATGGTGCTTACGACGCTTGAACTTAATGATCTTGATCTTGGGACCACGACCATGGCTAACCACCTCAGCGGTCACCTTGGCACCTTCAACCACTGGCGCACCGACCTTCAGCTCTTCACCGTTGGCCACCAGCAGTACATCGCTGATATCCAGGCTTTCACCGGCAGCGGTGTCCAGCTTTTCAACTTTGAGGGTATCCCCTTCGGCAACGCGGTACTGCTTGCCGCCAGTTCTGATAACTGCGTACATTAAACGAATCTCCGAAAATCCTTACGAGCCTCTTTGTCAAAGGCATCCACCCTTCTCCTGAGCATTGAGCAAACGCTTTTAGCAAACGTTCTTAGCAAAAGAAACGGCTGGAATTTTTATCTATCTGAAAACCACTGCTCAGGGGCAAAGCACCCTGGGGATAGGCGGCACCTCATGAGCCGACACTGCCCAACCGGTCGTTTCGACCAGGAGTAGCACCCGCTTTCCATGACAAAATGGCACACCGCACCGGATTTTGAGATAGGGGCGCAAATTTTAAGGAAGTCCACCGCTTCTGGCAAGCCTTATCGTCTATTCTGGTGCCAGCCTGCTTCAAATATTCCTGGATTTATCCCATGACCGACTACTACCCGAGGAGCTGGGAGGGCTGCGGCAGCCGCCGCCCAACCGTTGCCTGGCCGGACCAGAAAACCCTGGCCATCAATATTGTGATCAATCTTGAAGAGGGGGCAGAAAGAAATGTACTGGATGGTGACGACTGTTCAGAAAACCGGTTCAGCGGCTTTCCCCCACTGCCCTCCATTGCTGGCCGACATTATTCCTCGGAAAGTCTCTATGCCTACGGAAGCCGAGCGGGGAGCTGGCGACTATTACAGCTACTGAATCACTTTGATATTCCCGCCACTTTCTTTGCCTGCGGCCAGGCCCTGGAAAGAAACCCATCCCTGGCCGACGCCCTCCATGACTCTGACCACGAAGTCGCCGGACACGGACTTCGATGGATTGACCACTCAAAACTGGACGAAAACACTGAGCGCCAGCACATTCAGCAAACCCTCAATATCATTCAATCCACCACCGGCAAAACAGCCACCGGCTGGTACACCGGATTGAAAAGCCCCTACACCCGCCGTTTGCTGATCGAAGCTGGACTGGAATACGACAGCGATGACTACTCTGACGATCATCCGTTCTGGCTCCCTGCCGAAGACACCCGCCATCTGATTATCCCATACACCCTGATCAACAACGATATCCAGTACTGCCTGCCCGCAGGCTGGAGCTGCCCTGAAAATGCCTACCGTCACCTGAAAATGACCTTTGACGCCCTCTACCGGGAGAGCAAATTCCAGCCTGCCACCATGACCGTGGGACTGCACTGCCGCCTCTCCGGCCACCCCGGACGCAGCGAAGCCATCCGTCACTTTATTGAATACGCCCAGGCCCATCAGGACATCTGGTTTACCACCCGGGCGAACATCGCCCGCTGCTATTACGAGCAGAGCCCTGTATGACAGCCACCCACCCCATCATTCGACCTCTGACGCCTGCAGAGGCTGGCACGATGATACAACTTGTCAGAGAAGAGGGCTGGAACCCCGGTCTGCACGATGCGCCCACATTCCACAAAATCGCTGACGGTGGACTCCTTGGAGCCTTCCTGGAGAACCAGCTGATTGGCACTTGTGCCATTTTCAACCACAACGCTTATTCGGCCTCTTTTGGACTCTATATCATAAAGCCGGAATTCAGAGGACTTGGCCATGGCATCTGGATGACGCGCCGACGCCTGCGGATGGCAGGCCAGAGAAATATCTCACTGGATGGCGTCCCCCGGCAGTTTCAAACTTATAGACGCATTGGCTTTCGCCAGGCCCACAAAAACCTGCGATTTGAATTCTCTGGCGAACAACCAAAACCCCCTGCCACAATAAGCCTGAGCACAATCCCTTCAGAAGCCATCCGTCGTTACGATACCCAGTTCTTCCCAGGAACCAGAGAACACTATTTAAGCCTCTGGCTAAACCAACCAGCAGTCATTGCCAGAGCCCTGACCAACGGCAGAGACAAACTGAAAGGAATGATTGTTCTTCGCCCCTGTTTCAAAGGTATGAAAGCAGGCCCCTTTTATGCAAACACCCCTGGAAATGCCCTGACACTCCTGCAGGACGCCCTTTACCAGAGCCAGGGAGGCCCAGTCTACATTGACGCCCCTGAAATCAACCCGAATATTCCCTGGTTGGCGGATCAATTTCAGGGAAAATGGGTGTCTGAAACAACTCGAATGTACCGCGGCTATACGCCCGAGCTGAACTACCCGGACCGGTATGGTCTGACTTGCCTGGAGTCCGGCTAACCACCCGGATGAAGACCCGGCTATTGACAGTAAAGAGCCCACTCAATACGATGCCGTATTTCGCCCCACCAAAGCAGCCCAATGCCCGATAAACAGCAAGCCTCTTTTCAGACAGCGGTTCATGATGATTTCCAGAAGGTGGACCAATGCATTCATGAACAACTGCAATCGGATGTTGCCCTGGTCAGCAAGATCGGCGAATACATTATCAAGTCCGGTGGCAAGCGGCTTCGCCCCCTGCTGGTTCTGTTAACCGCCAGGGCCTGCGGTTATAAAGACCACCAACATATTCCACTGGCTGCCATCATTGAATTTCTTCATACCGCCACACTGCTCCACGATGACGTAGTGGATCAGTCTGACCTTCGCCGGGGGAGGGATACTGCAAACGCTCTCTGGGGCAACGCACCCAGCGTTCTGGTGGGTGACTTCTTATACTCCCGCGCCTTCCAGATGATGGTCGGACTGGAAAACTTCAAGCTGCTTCACATCCTCGCCAATGCCACCAACGTCATTGCCGAGGGTGAAGTCATGCAGCTGATGAATATCCATGATGCCGACGTAACCGAAGAAGGCTATATGGAAGTGATACGCTGCAAGACCGCCATGCTGTTCCAGGCCTCCAGCCAAACCGCTGCAGTCCTGAGCAAGGCCAGCCTGGAGGTTGAGCAGGATATGGCAAACTACGGCAACTACCTGGGCGTCGCCTTTCAATTGGTGGACGACCTTCTGGATTACGATGGCGATGCCGAGGCCATGGGGAAAAATCTGGGTGATGACTTGGCCGAAGGCAAACCCACCCTGCCATTGATCTACACCCTCAAGCATGGCTCTGAAGAACAGAAAACCCTGATCCGGGACGCCATTGAGCAGGGCGGACTGGACAGAATCGACGAAGTTCTCAGTGCCGTCCGCAGCTGCGGTGCCCTGGAATATACCGCCACCAAGGCCCGGGAGTATTCAGAAAAAGCCATACGCAGCCTGAAGCACCTGCCGGAAAGCACCTTTCGCACCGCCATGGAAGACCTTGCCGCTTTTGCCGTTGCCCGCAGTTATTAAGCCAGAAACTTTAACTCGCGCTTCACTTGGCACCGTCGAGCAACCGGCCTGCCCAGGGCACACCGGTTGCTACCCACAGCACCAATATCAACTGGAATGCAGACTGCCATAGCAGTAATTAGTTGCCTCAATAAAGCCTTCAATACTGCCGCAGTCGAACCGCCGCCCCTTGAACTTATAAGCCAGGACACAGCCTTTCTGGGCCTGAGCCATCAAGGCATCGGTAATCTGAATCTCCCCCCCCTTGCCAGGCTGGGTTGCTCCGATCAAATCAAAAATATCCGGCGTTAGAATATAGCGCCCAATGATCGCCAGATTACTGGGCGCCTCTTCCCTGGAAGGCTTCTCCACCATACTTTCCACCCGGAGAATGTCCTCTGAGATCCACTGACCGGAAATCACCCCGTATTTATGAACCTCCTCCTCAGGCACCTCCTGAACCGCCACAATACTGCAACGGAACTGTTTATATAACTCAGCCATCTGGGCCAGAACCCCCGGACCTTCAGGATTGACACACAGGTCATCCGCCAGCACCACACCAAAAGGCTGATCACCCACCAGGGACTGCCCCGTCAGAATGGCATGCCCCAACCCTTTCATCTCCCTCTGCCGGGTGTAAGAGAAGGTACACTCATCAATCACCCGACGGATATCCGCCAGCAGGCTCTCCTTCTCGGTTCCGGAAATCTGATGCTCAAGCTCGTAGTTCACATCAAAATGATCTTCCAGAGCCCGCTTGCCACGCCCGGTGACAATACAGATATCCGACATCCCCGCCTGCAGCGCCTCCTCAACTCCGTATTCAATCAGCGGCTTGCTGACCACCGGCATCATCTCTTTGGGCATGGACTTGGTGGCCGGAAGAAAGCGGGTACCATACCCCGCTGCGGGAAACAGACACTTCTTGATCATTGATGGTTTTTCACTCTTTATCTATAAAACGGTATCTATAAAAAACGCCATTCTGAAGACCGTTTATTGCCTCCAGAGTTCCGGGAAAACAATGCTACTGCCAGCGCTTCGCCCATGAAAATTTCGGTAAATTCCCTGCACAATACCAAATGCCCATAGTGAAAAATACCCTTCAATACTTGAGCCTTGACACAAACTTCGGCATAGCGCTTTCGCGTTAAACGGGCATTTTCACCGAATGCCTGCCCAGCCCTCTCAGCGTCTCCATGTCAAAACCCTGAAGCTCCTTAAACCCCGGTCTCTTCTCGAGCGCCCCAATAAGCAATTACCCTTACCCCACCACCAATTCCCTGATTTCATCAGACCACTCGTTCCGATACATTGCTTTCCCATAAACAGCCATGAGCGGGATAGACAGCCATAAGCGGTGCATACTGCACCACCTGAATCATGAAAATAGGTAAAGAGCCGGAAAAATCGGCACATTCAGAGTAACGCGCCGTCATTAAAGCTCCGTTCAGCTTGATCACGGCAAACTACAACGAAAAGAACCCGACCACCCTCCGGGCAGACATCAACCAAGAGAGAACTCTCCAACCGACATTATGCAACAACGAACCTCTTGGCAGATCCAGCGGTCTGTGATTTATGCCCTGCTGATCCGTGAGCTGAAAACCCGCTTTGGCCACTATCGCCTTGGCCTGGCCTGGGCTCTGCTGGAGCCTTTGATGCAGGTGATGGTGTTTATGGCTATGTACCAGGTTCGGGGCATCCACACCATGGGCGGCCTGGATCTTCCCATCTTTCTGGCCACCGGGCTGGCACCGTTTTTCTACTTCAATAAACTGATCTCCCAGTGCACCGGTGCCATCAGTGGCAACCAGAACCTGTTTATCTACCGCCAGGTGCGGATATTTGACCCCTTTCTCGCCCGCCTGTTGCTGGAAGCACCAGTTAATCTGATAACACTGGCTCTGTTACTTACCGGGGCATGGTGGCTTGGCTTCCAGGTAGTTGTCATCAACTCACTCCTGTTTATTCTTCTCTTCATTTTGTTAAGCCTGGTTGGTTTTGGTCTGGGTATGGTTTTTGCCGTTATTCAGGGGCTCTACCCGGAAACAGGAAAATTCATGCCTATTGTGCTACGCCCGCTGTTTTTTATTTCCGGCACCTTTTTCAGCATTAACGATATGCCACACTCGGTGCAACCCCTGCTGCTATGGAACCCGTTGCTCCATATTTTTGAACTGATGCGGTCCTGCTTTTCCCCCCATTACAACGTGTCACTGGTCAGCCTTGAGTTTGCGGCAGTATGGGCGCTGGTTCTGCTGACTCTGGGTATGCTGATGCTCCGAGCCAACTGGCGGAGGATGCTGACCCGATGATTGAGTTCAGAAATGTCACCAAATACTTCCCGACCCCGAAAGGCCGCCATTACATACTGAAAGATGTCACCCTGACCCTGCCGCGGGACAAAAACATCGGAGTATTTGGCGCTAACGGCAGCGGCAAGTCCACCCTGATGAACCTTCTGGCGGGGGTTGACTTCCCCAACAGTGGCTCCATCAAGGTCCACGGCAATGTCTCCTGGCCCCTGGGCCTGTCCGGTTACCAGGGCAGTATGAGCGGACGTGAAAATGCCGAATTTATCTGTCGCGTATACGGCAAAAGCAAACAGGAAATCCGGGAAAAAATCGACTTTATCAAAACCTTCTCAGAAATCGGGGACTTTTTTGAAATGCCCCTGAAAACCTACTCATCGGGCATGCGTTCAAAGTTCTCCTTTGCCGTCAGCATGGCGTTTGACTTTGACTACTACCTGATCGATGAGCTGACCGCCGTGGGCGATAAACGCTTCAGGGAAAAGTGCCACCGGGTTTTCAACGAAAAAAAAGGACGGGCCAACTTTCTGTTTGTCTCTCACAACCTGATCGAACTGAAAAAACAATGTGATATGGGCATCTTTATCAAGGATGGGAAAATACACGTCCACGACTGCATAGATAAAGCCATCAAAGCCTATAACGCTGTATAGAAAACGACTTGAGACGACACCCTATACAGCTTGGCCTGCCCCCATGAACACTGGATACACAACGAACAACCGACTTTTTACCAGATGCACAACCTATGACCAACACTCAACCGGCCATTGAATCGCCCCCAGAACACCAGCCGGATTCTGAACAGAAGAAGCAGACTCATCGCAAGGTGACACGCACTTTATCTTTTCAGAAGTCCCCTTTGAACCGGCCCGAATTTTCCGTGAACCAATTGCAACAGCACCCCTGGTTCAAACTGGCCCGCAAACACCTGTTTCACCGCCAGGTGGGTCGATGGTTTGTGGCTATAGTAGCAGCCCCCTGGCTGGCTTGCGTCCTGTACTATGGCCTGCTTGCCTCGGATCGCTATGTATCCGAAGCCAGCTTCATGGTGGAGAAAAACGACGGAGGCACCTCCACCGCAGCCGGGTTCAGTCTGTTGGGTATCACCCCCCAGAGCGGCAATGACCAGCGCATTCTGGAAGCCTTTATCCAGTCCCCGGATATGCTCAACCACCTGGAGCAAACCCTGAAGCTGAGGGAGCATTACACCGAGTTGCCAGACTGGCTGTCCCGCCTGAGCCCCAACGCCAGCTACGAAGATTTTCTCGATTATTACCGCAGCCACCTGGCGGTACAGTTCAATGCCGAAAACGGCATGCTCAACCTGGAAGTCCAGGGATTTGAGCCAGAGTTTACCCAGACTCTGGCCCGGGCCATTCTGAGCCGCAGCGAGGCCTTTGTGAATGAAATCAGCCATTCCCTGGCCAATGAACAGCAAGCCTTTGTTCAGAAGGAGGTCAATCTCGCCGAAAAGCGGCTGAAAGACATCACAGGACAGCTGCTGGCCTTTCAGAACGCCAACGGGCTTTTAAGCGCTACGGAGCAGGGAGCAGCCCTCAGCGGCATTCTCAATGAATTGCAGGCAGAGCTGGTGCGCAACCAGACCGAACTCCAGACTCTGTCGTCTTATCTGAACAGCCGCTCGCCCCAGGTAGTAGCCCTGAAACAGAAGATCAGCGCCCTGGAAAGCCAACTGATCAAAGAAAAAGCAAGACTTGCCAGCAAAGGCGGAAATGCCGTCAACGACCTGGTCGCAAAACAACAGGAACTGCAACTGGAGCTGGATCTGGCCACCCAGGCCTACTCCGCCACGCTGGTGGCACTGGAAAAAGCCCGCACCGAAGCCAGCCGAAAAATCAAACAACTGGTGGTGGTCAGTTCACCTCAGCTGGCCGAGGATGCCCGCTATCCAAGAGTGGGCTATAACCTGACCAATATTCTACTGGTACTGTTGATGCTGTTCGCCCTGGTGCGAATGATTCGCGCCACTGTTCGTGAACACCGGGACTAAAGGATGTCGACTGATATGATAAAACATGCACTCACCCGAATCGGCATCACTGCACTGATGATTGCCTCTCTGCTTTCTACCCTGCTCTCTTCCCTGCAGGCCTCTGCCGCTGTTGCGGTTCCTGAAGAGTCCAGCAGCAACGGCCCTGAAATGGTGGAATCCATTGACCAGAACCCTGTCTTTGGCCAGAACCTGTTCAGCGGCTTTCGCCAGGCAGAGTTCAAAGGGTTTAACCCGGAATACCGGCTGGCCATTGGGGACAAAATCACCCTGCAAATGTGGGGTGCCTATGAAGTCGCAGTTGACCTGACCGTGGACGCCCAGGGCAATGTCTTTATCCCCCAGGTGGGACCCGTACAAATGCAGGGGGTGGCCAATAAAGACCTCAACACGGTGATTGAGAAAAAGGTGCGCAGCGTCTACCAGAAAAACGTCAACCTCTATGCCAGCCTCAATGCCGCAGAGCCGGTAAAACTTTTTGTTACCGGCTTTGTCAAATCTCCTGGTCTCTACGGAGGCTTTGCCTCGGACTCAGTCCTGGCTTTCCTGGCCAAAGCGGGCGGTATCCGGCCCGAGTCCGGCAGTTACCTGAACGTAGAACTGAAACGCAATGGCAGCACTCGCGCCACCTTTAACCTCTATGACTTTCTGCTGACCGGAAAAATCAACCAGGTGCAACTGCACGATGGTGACACCCTGGTGGTGAACACCCGGCAGAGCATTGCCAGCTTCAAGGGACTGGTGGAAAACCCGGTACAGATTGAGTTTACCGGCGGAGACATTGCTCTGAACGATGCGCTGAATATGGTCGGCCTGATGCCCTCCGCCACCCACGTAAGAATCGCCCGCAACCAGATGGCGAAACGCAATGTTGAATACCTGCCCATTGCCAATGCTCAGGGAATCAACCTGCAAAGCGGCGATGAGGTCACTGTTGTCTCTGACAAAATGCCCGGCACCATCAGCGTTTCCGTTGAAGGTGAGCACAACGGCCAGGCGGTTTATATCCTGCCCTACGGCAGCACGCTTAAAGACCTGATGGCACGCATTCATCCCACGGCCCGCTCCAACCTGCAGGCTCTGCAATTATTCCGCGAGGAGGTTGCCGCCCGGCAGAAAGCCATGCTGGAAGTCTCCCTGCAGCAGCTGGAACAAGCCGCCCTGTCTGCCCGAAGCAAAAGTGTCGGGGAAGCCAAACTGCGCCAGTCTGATGCGGAAGCCATCCTCAAGTTTGTTGCCCGTGCCCGCAAGGTGCAGCCCCGCGGTCAGGTCCTGCTGGGCAACAGCAGCGCCCGGATGGAAGTCATGCTGAAAGACCAGGACCGAATTGTCATTCCCAACAACACCGTACTGGTTCAGGTACACGGCGAAGTGATGTTCCCCAACGCCATGGTCTACAGCGAAGGCAAAACCATCATGGACTACATCAACAGCTCCGGCGGTTATTCCCAGAAAGCGGATCAATCGCGGGTGCTGGTGCTCCATACCGATGGCACCATCCAGAGAATTGAATATAAGGATGGATGGCTATCCGATGGCAAACTGGCGAAGTACGACGTCCAACCCGGTGACGAAATTCTGGTGATGCCCCAGGTGGACAACAAAACCATGCAGTACACCAGCGACATTATGCAGGTGGTCTATCAGGTAGCCATGAGTGCAGCGGTGGTGTTAAGCCTGTAAGTTTGATCAAACATTTCACTTCCCTGCCGATGCAGGGTAGTGGAATGATTGTGACTACTACAGATTATTCCATCACGAGAAGAATCACATCATCCACGGCTTGCTCCCTTTCCTCCCATTCTCAGTGACAGATCATCACAAATGCCCTTCCAGTATTCCTGGAGCTCTTGATAAATAGACATCACATGAACTTCAAACAGATTGCACGCCAGAGGATCCCTCTACCATAACCGGCGCCCATGGTCTATTGAGCAGATGCAAGACAGCGACTAACTGCCGGGGGATTGATCGTCAACGCTGCCTCATTGCCCTCATGTCGTTGCGCTTCGCCATTTGCAAAGGTAGTACTCCATTTAAAGGCATTTGACGTACTCCACTCATCCAGAGTTTGTCGAAGGATGATGACACTGCACTTCGACAGGCTCAGAGCAAGCAGAGATTGAAAGCCTCAATCCCATTGAAATGATGTAGTAGGTTGCGGCTGAGCAAAGCGAAGCGCAACACAAAAAAGACACTCTCACGCCTTTGCCCTTTACTGTGAATTCCCAGCTTGCCCCCAGCCCGACAAGGGAGCAAATGCCGATACCAGAGAACCGTTATTAACCCTCAATGCTTTGACAATGGCTTTGAACCCGAACATTTTCGCAGCTGGACGGACAACACCAGCAATGCCCGTAGAGAGCTGACCCGCTGGCTCAGAAAGACACCCTCCCTTGGCTACCTCCTGGCAGCCACACTTTTCCAGTGCTACCTGGAAGCACAAGCCGATGCAATCCGGGAAATGAACCTCTACCTCCCGAAAAACCAATTACTGACCAAAGAAACCTACCCACAAAGCTGGCATCACCGAAATGAGCACCAGAACATCTACCTTGAACAAAAGAGAAAGAAACCTGAACAAAACCTTAACAAGCCGAAGCTTGAGGTACATCTACACTGATCAATAATCACCCAATATTCGATAAATACGGTTATCCACAACTCCACAGACCATTGAATTAAGTTAAATTCCCGAAACAATTTACCGGCACACTTCTCATTTTTTCATATCTCCGTATTTGCAGGTATATACATCCGCAAAGGGGAACTATTGAAATACGGTTTCAGTGCCAAAACGCTGTTTCGATAAATGCGTAGCCTTCTCCTTTTTTACAAGTAGATTGCGAATTTTGAAGGGCGGTAGCGTGCTTTTTATTTAAAAAACCAACCGCAAGCCTTTCATGGCTGAACAAACAAATGTAATACCGGTAGCCTATGCAAATGAAGCGCCGTCCACGAATTGCCCTTATTGCCGATGACTTGACCAGCCAGGCACTGGCTCCTGATGCAAAACTCCTGCAGTTGACACCCGCGAATTGGCGATGGCAACTTTCCTTAAGGGAGCGTCCGGATATTTTGCTGGTTGAATCGGCCTGGCGCGGATATCGTAATAGCTGGCAAGGTCTGATTGCAGATTCCAACAACAAAACCCATAAAAAAACCAATCCTTTAAAAAAAATCCTGCATTGGTGTCAGAAAAACGGTATTCCAGCTGTGTTCTGGAATAAAGAGGACCCTGTTTGCTTCGATCGTTTTTTGAAAGTAGCACTGCAATTTGAAGTGGTATACACAACCGATGAAGTCTCCATTGCCAGATATTACGACCTTCCCGGGCAACAATTCACACTGGTTGGAGTATTGCCGTTTGCAGCCCAGCCAGAGCTTTACCAGCCTGACAAAGAAGATATCCGCGCTCCGGGAATCGCCTTCGCGGGTGGCTACTATGGAAAAGAGCATCCGGAGCGCAGCCAGCTTCAGACAGACATTTTGACAGCATTAATTGATGCACCATTGACCATTTATGACCGCTTCTGGAGCAGCGGAAAGCAGAGCAGCTTTCCACGCCAATTAAAGCATCGTTGTGCCCCAGCTGTGCCACAAAAAAAAATGGTACAAGTGTACAACAAACATCAGCTATATCTAAACTTCAACACCATCAGCAACTCACCCACCATGCTGTCGCGGCGTGTATTTGAGCTGGCAGCCTGTGCCAGCCCGATGATCAGCACACCCTCACCAGCACTTAAACGTTTTTTTGGGGATTCCATCCCGCAGGTATCCAATAGTGAAGAGGCCCTTAACTGGTGCAACACACTGTTGGCAAATCACTTACTCAGGAAACAGGTAGGGCAAAGGCTCTTTGAAAGTGTTATGGATCAACACACCTGGGCACACCGACTGGAACAAATCCGGCAAGAAACCGGCTTTTTCTAAGACCTCCTCCATCAACACATAAAAAAAGATACGAGACCAACACAGTGAAACTACAGAAAATCCTTATTGTTTTTGGGACACGTCCGGAAGCCATCAAAATGGCACCAGTGATTAAAACATTCCAGGCCAGTCCAATGGTTGATGCCCGGGTCTGCGTAACAGGGCAACATCGGGAAATGCTTGACCAGGTTCTGAAACTGTTTGAAATCAAACCAGAATATGACTTGAACATAATGAAACCCGGCCAGGACCTGACGGATGTCACCACCGCTATCCTGCAGGGTATGAAACCCGTGTTTAATGAATTCAAACCGGACCGGATTCTGGTGCATGGGGATACCGCCACCTCTTTTGCCGCTACTCTGGCAGCCTATTACCACCAGGTAGCAGTGGGTCATGTTGAAGCAGGCCTGAGAACCGGAAATATATACTCGCCATGGCCTGAAGAGGGGATGCGACGGTTAACAGGTGGCATTGCCGACCAGCACTACACCCCTACTACAAGCTCTCTGAAAAACCTGATTATGGAAAACATTGCTCCGGACACCGTATTCGTTACCGGCAATACGGTGATTGATGCCCTGCTGGACGTCTCTGCCCGCATTGACAGCAATGCGGCCATGAACGAAGCATTGGCTGGGCAATTTCCATTTCTTGACCCGGAGAAAAAACTGATTCTAGTAACCGGCCATCGTCGTGAAAACCATGGGGATGGTTTTGAACGGATCTGTCGTGCCTTAAAAGAGCTGGCAGGTCGCCCAGATGTTCAGATTGTCTATCCCGTTCACTTGAATCCAAACGTTCAGGAACCGGTCAACAGGAACCTGGCAGGCCTGGACAACGTTCATTTGGTCGAACCTCAGGATTACCTGCCTTTTGTTTATCTGATGAAGCAAAGCTACCTGATTCTGACCGATTCCGGAGGCATCCAGGAAGAAGCACCCACACTGGGCAAACCCGTGCTCTGTATGCGTGATACCACAGAACGCCCTGCAGCCGTTAAAGCGGGCACTGTGAGGCTGGTTGGCACCTGCGAAAACACGATTATCCAGGAAGTCTGCCACCTGCTGGACGATGAGCTGGCGTATCAGGTCATGAGCCACGCCAGCAACCCTTACGGCGACGGTCGTGCCAGCCATCGTATCCTGGAAGCCATTCTGGGAAGGGATGCTTCCATGAGCATGTTTATTGACCAGAATCTCCGGGTCGCCTGAGCAACGCCTTAGTGCTTATCCTTGCGCCTGAGGATGAGGATTAACGTCTTTTTTCCTGGCTTTTGCCCTCACCCAACTCCTCTCCCAAAAAGCGGGGTTTAAAATTTTGCATAACCAAACTCCCTCTCCCTCCGGGAGAGGGTTGGGGTGAGGGAAAGCTCTTCAGGGTTCATGGCGGAGACATCGAGATCAGCTACCGAATCCTCAATGCAACTTATCCAAGTCTCCCCGGAATAGCTGGGAATTTACCTTTTTATGAATTAATCGTCCCCCCGTAAACCGTAAATTCACGCTGTTCCTTATCCACTGTTTTTTTTCCACAGGGTTCTTTAGCTCCAGACAAACTGGCAATGACCCTTTAAACTGCAACACAAGTAATTATTTAATGAGTACATTCAACACTATTTCTGTAATTGGTCTCGGTTATATTGGTTTGCCCACTGCGGCAGTCATTGCTGGAAACGACCTCCATGTGGTCGGCGTGGATGTCAATCAACACGCGGTTGACACCATTAACCAGGGCAAAATCCATATTGTGGAACCTGGCCTGGAAGCGTTGGTAAAAAGCAGTGTTGAAAAAGGGTATTTAAAAGCGTTCATCACCCCCCAAAAAGCCGATGCCTTTCTAATGGCAGTACCTACGCCCTTCAAAGGGAGCGATCATGAACCCGATCTGAAATACATTGAGGCCGCCTCAAAGGCATTAGCTCCGGTGCTGGAAAAAGGGAACCTGGTGGTTCTGGAATCCACCTCTCCCGTGGGTGCAACTGAAAAAATGGCCACATGGCTGGCGAATGCCCGCCCTGACCTGACCTTCCCACATCAAATGGAAAACGGTGAAAAATCCGATATCCAAATCGCCCACTGCCCTGAACGCGTTCTGCCAGGTCAGGTCATCCGTGAGCTGGTGGAAAATGACCGCATTATCGGGGGAATGGATGAGCACAGCACCGAAGCAGCCACTGCCGTGTACAAGCTATTTGTAAAAAAAGGCGAATGCATAGCAACCGACGCTCGAACCGCCGAAATGAGCAAACTCACCGAAAACGCTTTCCGTGATGTCAATATCGCCTTTGCCAATGAGCTGTCACTGATCTGTGACCAGCAGGGAATCAGCGTATGGGAGCTGATAGAACTTGCAAACCGCCATCCACGCGTCAATATTCTTCAGCCCGGTTGCGGGGTGGGCGGACACTGTATCGCGGTTGACCCCTGGTTTATCGTGAACCAGAACCCAGAAACAGCAAACCTCATTCATCAGGCTCGTAAGATCAATGACTTTAAGCCTAACTATGTAGTGGAACAGGTCGAGGAAGCAGTAAAAGGAATTGAGAACCCAACCATTGCCTGCCTTGGGTTGGCGTTTAAGCCAGATATCGACGATTTGAGGGAAAGTCCTGCACTGGACATCACCACCAAGCTGGCCTTGTCCGGTTACAACATTCTGGCCGTAGAGCCTAATATCCACGAACTGCCTGAAAAATTCTGCAGTCTTGAAAATATCAGGTTAGTACAGTTGCAGGAAGCATTGGAACAAGCAGATGTCGTTGCCATTCTTGTAAAGCATAATCAATTTATTGGGCATGAATTTCCAGAAAACACGCTGGACTTTGTAAATACAACAAACTGAAACACATCAATCATCACAGCAGCCTGATCGTATCGGGCTGCTACCTTGAATAAAGATACAGCTGCTTATGACAACCTCCGCCAGACTCACAAAGAAAAAATCAAAAAAAAATAGACTACAAACACTGCATAAAGAAAAAATCAACACCTGTTTTTCGATCTACGACAAAAGCCTTGACACCTTATACAAGCAGCTATCGAGAAAATCTGGAAAAATCAATTGGGTAGAGCAGAACTACCCCCTCCTTCCATTCAACAAGATAAGCTCAGATAATGTAGGTGATGCTTGGCTATTACCAGGAGACAATAATCGTAGAAAAATACTGACCATTGAAAATAATGGAAAATTAACAGTTGAAGCCGATTTAGTTGATGGAGATTCCTTCTATCTGCAAACCGGCAGCATGAATATAAATGGACTGCCTTTAAATTCACAAAAATGGGGAATTTCAGCTAATCAGCAATTTCGGACTCACATACAAGCTGACTATGGAAGCCAGCGACCAGAGTGCGCAGTTTTTATTATTCAATACGATGATGAAAATCGAATCACTCATAAGTACCAGCAAATCTATCACGGTCTGAACAAAATAGAGTTCAAAACAGAGCCAACAACGCACTATATCAGTATTGCTTTTCGCTTTAAGGGCAAAGGCTCAATTTGCATAAGCCCGGTAAAGATCTATTCAGAAGAAACTCTTTCTATAAGCCAGTTAACACTAGAAAACTGCCAAACAGAGGATGAAGTAGAAAGCATATTCAAACTAAAAACAAAATTACTAAGCAGTGCCTTTGAAAAAAGAATAAATGATATACCAAATTCTCCAACCACTCAAAAAAAAGATTTAAATGATCTAAAAAATAAGCTAGCAACCGCGCTTTATGAAAAGCAAAAGATTGAAAAATCACTTCAATACCGACTTGGAAAAGCTTTTTCTGACATCAGCAAAAACAAAATATCAGGTATCGCATCACTTCCCAAAAAACTTATAAAAATTCGAGCAGCAAATCGAAAAGGTAAGTTCACAACTCCACCAATGGACAACCAGGTAAAACAAAACTTGCTTGAAAGCATTGGAATTTTCAATGAGGACAGGCCTGAGAAAGAACTAAGTTGGCCGGCATTTGAGCCTAAAGCGAAAATGCGAAACCAACACATAAATGTTGTTTCTATCAGTGATAAATTCACCTATGAGTGCTTTCGATACGAAGCAAACTTTATCCAGCTGAGCAAGAAAAACTGGAAAGCAGAAATTGATGAAGCCAATCCAGTAATGTTCTTCATTGAATCTGCCTGGAATGGTAATGATGGCGAGTGGACTTATACCATGGCCAGTTACAAAAAGCACCTTGGTGATCCTCTTCGTGACGCTATCAAGTACTGCAAATCAAAGAAAATTCCTGTCGTGTTCTGGAACAAGGAAGACCCAACTAACTATGATGTTTTCATCGATGTTGCAGCGGACTGCGATTATATCTTCACCACTGATGAAAATATCATCAACAAGTACAAAAACCGTGTAGGACATGAGCGTGTTTATCCATTAGCATTTGCTGCTCAGCCTGCTATCCATAACCCCATTCGAGACAAACGCAAAAACCTTCCTACCTATGAAGTCTGCTTTGCTGGAAGCTGGTACAATAATGGCCATGATACTCGCCGGGTACAAACAGAAATTGTTCTGGATGGTGCGATGCATCGAGAGCTTCATATTTACGATAGAATGCTTCATGCAACGAAACATCGTGAGTCTCGGATTTTCCCTGCTAAGTACCAACCCTTTATTGTTGGGTCCCTGAACTATGAGCAGATGGTCACCGCTTACCGCCAATACAAGGTATTTTTGAACATCAACACCGTTCAAGATTCACCCACCATGTTCTCTCGACGTGTTTTTGAAATTCTGGCTTGTGGAACCCCGGTGATTTCCACGGATTCAGATGGTATGAAAGCTATGCTTGGGGATCACGTAGGAGTTGCTCAAAATAAGGATGAGGCTAAAAAGAAAATTCAAAAGCTACTGGAATCAGAGATCGATCGCGATCGAATAGCTCATTTAGGGGCCCGTCATTGCTTACAACATCACTCCTACCAACAGCGTTTCTCCCAAATCATGGAGACCATTGGTGCTCATTATATAAGTAGTGACAACAATAAAGTATCTGTTATTATGTGCACAAATCGTCCTAAAAATATAGGAATGATGATTGACAACTATCTGCGTCAGGCACACCCTAATAAAGAATTATTGATAATACTTAATAGTGACGAATTTGATTTAGAGAATATTAGAAATAAAACAAGCGACATTCCAAATTGTCAAATCCATCAGTTACCAGAAGAAATGACACTGGGAGACTGTCTCAATCACGGGGTTGCAAATGCTACTGGTGATTATATTGCCAAAATGGATGATGATGATATCTATGGTAAAAACTATCTTGTAGATACCTTGTTAGCATTTAGCTTTAGTGGTGCCGATGTCGTAGGAAAAGATTCCTACTTTTGCTTTGTAGAATCAAACAGCACAATGGCTATTAAACAAATTGGAAAGGAAAGTAGGTACTCTGACTTCATATCAGGAGGAACACTTGTAATTAAGAAGCAAGTTTTTGAGAAAATAAAGTTTCACAGCCGCAATCGTGGAGAAGACACTAATTTCCTAAAAGATTGCAAAAGCAACGGCTTTATTATCTACTCCTCAGATAAATATAACTTTATACAAATGAGGTATTCTGACACAAATTCTCACACATGGACTATTCAAGACAGTGAATATCTAAAAAACTGCCACAAAGTAAGCGAAAAGCTCAACCAAGATATTGCACTTATATAAATAGGATCAAATTAATGATTAAAACAGGTATTATTGGTTCATGTGTAACAAGAGATGCATTTGAAGAAAAGCCAAATTGTTTTGATGTTAAAGGGGCATATTTTCCACGCGCCTCATTAATAAGCTTAATGAGCCAACCAATTTCAGAAAAATCATTAAAAGTAACTACGGACCAAGAATGGATAAAGTGGGTTCTTAAAAACGATTATAGTAAGACATCTTTAACGCAACTAAAACAGAAAAAGCCGAAAATAATCTGCATAGATCTAATAGAGGAAAGATATGACATTATATCTATAGAAAAAAGCCACTTAACAAATTCCGCCGAATTTTCTAAATACACAACCCTCCTAAATGGAGATACAAAGGAAAACATACTCAAAAGAGGAGAAAATAGTACAGAAATGCTTTTTCATGAAAAAGCCCTGTTATTTTGCAACGAAATAAACTCAAAATTCAAAGACACACTTATAATCATTCACAAAGCAAAGTATTGCAATTTTTATAGAGAAAAAGGATCCATAAAAAAGTTTGATAAGAAAACATGTTTTAACAACGACCTAATAAATTCTCGAATAGAGATATATTACACACTTTTAGAAAGCAACTTAAGAAACGTAGAAACCATCGACATTGAGAACAATCTAACATTATCCTGCGCAAATCATAAGTGGGGTTTATCTCCATTTCACTATATAAGCGAGTATTACTGTAATTTTATGACCAAACTAGAGGCTATATCAGAAAAGAAAAATATTCTAACTGGAAATACTTATGCATAAAATAAAAAAAGCAGTATTTCCAGTAGCTGGAATGGGTACCCGCTTTCTTCCTGCTACTAAGGCATGTCCAAAAGAAATGTTACCTGTGGTCGATAAACCACTTATCCAATATGCTGTAGAAGAGGCTATTTCCGCAGGTATTACCGATCTAATTTTTGTAACCTCCTGGACAAAGCGATCAATAGAAGATCATTTTGATAAAAATTTTGAGCTGGAATATAAACTGGAGCAGGCAGGGAAACAAAAATTGCTGGAAACAGTGCAGGGAATCTTGCCAAAAGGTGTCAATTGTTTTTATGTTCGTCAGTCTGAAGCATTAGGGCTTGGTCATGCAGTTTTATGTGCCAAGCAAATAGTCGGTAATGATCCTTTTGCAGTGCTTTTAGCCGATGATATGATTTACTGTGAAAAGACAGCTTGTTTGAATACTATGGTGGGTATGGCATCAGAAAGCAGTAGCTCTGTTGTTGCCGTTGAACAAGTACCTATGGATCAGGTCAATAAATATGGCGTTATTGATCCTGTCAATATTGCGAAACGCCTTTATAAATTAAAAGGGGTGGTAGAAAAGCCTCCTGTGGAAAAAGCACCTTCCAATCTTTCGATTGTTGGACGTTATGTCCTCCAGCCTCGTATATTCGAATTACTGGAAACTACCCCCCGTGGGGCGGGCGGTGAAATTCAGCTGACTGATGCTATCGCAGCCTTAATTCATGAGCAGGATATATTCGCCTACGAATTTGATGGTATTCGCTATGATTGTGGGAGCAAGCTAGGCCATATGAAAGCTAATGTTGAATATGCATTACGCCACCCTGAACTTAAAGAAAGTTTCAAAGAGTATCTATTAAATACTGTTTGTTGATTTGTAGTAGTTCAGACCTGATCTGACAGTCACCGATTTTTCAGAGGGTGTCTGTCAGGTCAAATTCAGGCTACAAATTTTTCCTTCCAGATCTCTTTGCCATCTATCAGAGTTTCCATTGGCGTTCTT